>CAJFOO010000047.1 GCA_904397205.1 uncultured Clostridia bacterium | reverse complement strand
CAGCCCGGGCGAAGCGGTGAAAAACAATGTGTTCGGCACCATGAACGTGGCGGAAATGGCCCGCCGCTTTGAGGCGGATCGGTTTGTGTTGATTTCGACGGATAAAGCGGTCAATCCGACCAACGTTATGGGCGCGACCAAACGCATTTGTGAGCTCATTATCCAATACTACAGCCGTCACGGGGGCAGCACCGAATTTGTGGCCGTGCGGTTTGGAAACGTGCTGGGCAGCAACGGGAGTGTGATTCCCCTGTTTGAAAAGCAGATCCAGGCAGGCGGCCCGGTGACGGTGACCCATCCCGATATCACCCGCTTTTTCATGACTATCCCGGAAGCGTCGCGCCTGGTAATCCAGGCGGGGGGCATGGCAAAGGGCGGAGAAATCTTTGTGCTGGATATGGGCAAGCCCGTGAAAATTGTGGATCTGGCCCGCAATCTGATCCGCTTGTCCGGGTTGGAGCCGGATGTGGATATCCAGATAGAGTACACCGGCCTGCGTCCGGGGGAAAAGCTGTATGAAGAGCTGCTGCTCGACAGCGAAGGCGGATGCCAGAAAACCTCCCACGAACTGATCTATATTGGTTCGCCGATCCCGTTTTGTGAGGAATCGTTCCTGAGCGATATTGCAGAGCTCAAGCAATATGCCGGGGTGGACAATGTGAAGATGATGGAGGTTATCCATCGGATTGTGCCAAACTATACCGGCCATGCCGAACAAAACGACGCGCTGCGGCAAGAGAATATCGGATGATATTGGGCCCGAGGGAGCTTCCCTTGGGCTTTTTCTGAGCGGAAAGAAGGAGGAAACATTATGGCAAAGCTGCCAAACCAGGGAAACTACCAAAAGGAACTCGAGGCCATCCTGGAGCGGATCGAGCAGGAAGGCAGGGTTCCCCGGCTGCTGATCCACAGCTGCTGCGCGCCTTGCAGCAGTTATGTGCTGGAATATCTGTCAAATTGGTTTTCGATTACCGTGTTTTATTATAATCCCAACATCTACCCGCAGGAGGAGTACTTCCGCCGGCTGCGGGAGCAGGAAGGGTTGCTGGCGCGTATGGAATTTCTGCACCCGGTGCATTTGGTGGCCGGGGAATACGACACTGCCGCCTTTTATGCGGTGGCCAAAGGGCTGGAGCAGGAACCGGAAGGCGGGGAGCGGTGTTTTGCCTGTTATGCGCTGCGCCTGCGGCAGGCGGCAGCGCTGGCGGCGGCGCAGGGGTTTGATTATTTTACCACGACGCTGTCGATCAGCCCGCATAAAAACGCGCAGAAGCTGCATGAAATCGGGCTTGCGGCGGCGCAGGAATACGGGACGAACTATTTGCCGTCCGACTTCAAGAAAAAGGGAGGCTACCAGCGTTCGATTGCACTTTCCAAAGAATTTGGCCTGTACCGCCAGGATTACTGCGGCTGTGTCTTTTCGCAGCGGGAGCGTGCCGAATAAAGAAAAATACCGCTCTCCCGCTTTTGGGCGGAAGGGCGGTATGGGTTATGCCTGGGGTTCGGTTTCGGCGGATGGGCCGGCCTGTGCCTCGGAGTCCTCTTTGGGGACTTCCAGATGTTGACCCGCGGCGATCTTTTTGTCCAGCTCGTCGTACTCCGCGATGGTCATCAGCAGATCGGAAACAAACAAGGTGGTAAACAGTTTGGCTTCCGAAAGCGCAAATGCCAGGACGCCGTTGGTATCAATGGTCTGGTCTTCTTTGGCAAATGCCTGCATCCGCTGCATTTTTTCCTTTTGAAGCTGTGCTTCAATGCGTTCCTGGGTTTCCTTCACAAGCTGTACAACCAGCGATTTGTCTATCATGGCTGAATTTCTCCTTCCATCGTTCCAAAATTTCCTTTTTATTGTAGCACACAATGCCGGACGGGTGCAAGCCGCTGGGATGCCTTTGTGGTACTGCTACGCATTATTTTGGGAAAAAAGACAAAAACACACGGAAAGTTCCGGATAAGATGACGGAACACCGGAGGAAAACGGGAGAAGAATGGGGGTTTTTCCACAATTCCCCAGAGGGATGTTGAAAGCAGTGCCGGAATGTGTTATAATCAGCCTACATATCTAAATATTGTCCCTGACAGCGGACGGGACACAAGGGAAAGGGGGATCGCCGCTTGGAAAAGGTACGGCCGGCACCGCCGGCATGGCAGGATCGGGAATCCTGTATGGAACAGGTGGCGCAGATGTTCGCCATGCGCGGCAAGGAGAAGCCGTTGGCTTTGGTGCATACCTATGGATGCCAGCAGAACGTGGCGGACAGTGAAAAAATCAAAGGGCAGCTCCGGGAGATGGGGTTTGCTTTTACCGAGGAGGAGGAACAGGCCGATTTGATTCTCCTGAACACCTGCGCGGTGCGCGAAAACGCGGAATTCCGGGTGTTCGGCAATGTGGGCAGCCTTAAGGCCCTTAAGGAGAAAAAGCCCTCCCTGCTGATTGCCGTGTGCGGGTGCATGATGGAACAGGAGCATATTGCGGAAAAAATCCGTAAGAGCTATCCGTATGTGGGGCTGGTATTCGGCACCCATGTGATCCATCTTCTCCCGCAGCTGCTTTGGCAGGCGCTGTCCTCCCGCAAGCGGGTATTTTTGCGGGGATACGGCGAGGAAGGACAGGACATTGTGGAAGGGCTCCCCGTGGAGCGCGACCGGGATGTGCGGGCATGGCTGACCATCATGGTGGGCTGCAACAATTTCTGTTCCTACTGCATCGTACCGCATGTGCGCGGGCGCGAGCGCAGCCGTACCCCGCAGGCGGTGGAGGAAGAGTTCCGCGAACTGCTGCGCCTGGGATATAAAGAGATTGTCCTGCTGGGACAGAACGTCAATTCCTACGGGAAAACGCTCGATCCGCCCCTGGGTTTCCCAGAGCTTTTGCGCCGGCTGGACCGGATGGAAGGGGATTACCGGCTGCGGTTTATGACCTCGCATCCCAAGGACGCCACGCACGAGCTTCTTGACGTGATGGCACAGGGGCGGCATATCTGCCACAGCCTGCACCTGCCTTTCCAGGCGGGCAGCGACCGGGTGCTCCGGGAAATGAACCGGGGGTATACCCGCCGGCAGTATCTCGATCTGATTGCCTACGCCAAGCGGCAGATGCCGGACATGACTTTCACCAGCGATGTGATCGTGGGCTTCCCCGGCGAGACGTATGAAGAATTCCAGGAAACCCTTGCGGTGGTGCGGGAGGTGGAATTTGCTTCCCTGTTTACGTTTTTGTATTCCCCGCGGGAAGGCACCCCTGCTGCCCGGATGCCCGATCCCGTGCCCCAGCAGGAAAAAAGCCGGTGGTTCCAGGAGCTGCTGCGCGTACAGGAGGAAGCTTCCCAGCGCGTGGGCCAGGCCCTGGTCGGTACGGTGCAGCGGGTGCTGGTGGAAGAATACAGCGAAAAGCGCGGGCTTCTCGTCGGGAAAACCGAAGGGAATCTTCCCTGTGATTTTGCGGGAGATCTGTCGCATATCGGCGCGTTTGTCCCGGTGCGTATCACGCAGTCCTATAAAGGGGCGCTGCGGGGGGAGATAGAAAGAAACCCGATGTAGTTTGTTTATAAGGAGGAAAATAAAAATGGATATGATCGCATTGACCCGGGAGTTAGGGAAGGCTATCCAGCAGGACGAACGGTATATTGCCCTGCAAGTGGCCAAACAGAACAGCGACGCGGACGAAACCCTGCAATCGCTGATCCAGGAGTTTAATTTGAAGCGCATGGCAATAAACCACGAGGCGACCAAAGAAGACCGCGACGAGGAACGCCTGCAAACGCTCAATGAGGAGATGCGCGCCAGCTATGCAGAGATTATGCGCAACCCGAACATGATGGCCTATAACCATGCCAAGGAAGGGATGGACGCCATCATGAAACGCATCCAGGCCATCCTGACGCAGTGCGCCCAGGGAGCGGATCCCGAAACCGCCGACCTGGACGAAAGCTCCTGCGGCGGTTCCTGCGCGGGGTGCGCAGGGTGCCACTAATCCCTGGATTTTCAAAATAGCCCATGCGCAAAACCCTGCGGAAAAGACAGCGGTTTTGCGTATTCCTATTTTATAAATCCAGAGAAACTATCCGAGAAAGGATGATACTATGGCGGAATTGTCCCCAATGATGAAGCAGTATTTTGAGATAAAGCAGCAGAACCCGGATACGCTGTTGTTTTTCCGTCTGGGGGATTTTTACGAGCTGTTTTATGAAGACGCAAAAATTGCTTCGCGGGAGCTGGATCTCACCCTGACCGGCCGGGACTGCGGGCAGGATGAGCGTGCGCCGATGTGCGGGGTACCGTTCCACAGCCACGAGGGGTATGTGGCCCGTCTGGTGGAAAAGGGATATAAGGTGGCCATCTGCGAACAGATGGAAAACCCCGCGGAAGCGAAAGGGATTGTGCGGCGGGATGTGATCCGTGTGATCACCCCCGGCACGGTATTGGAAAACAGTATGCTGGAGGAAGGCCGGAACAACTTTATCTGTTCAGTGTATGTGGACGGGCATACCGCGGGGCTGTGCTTTGCGGATATTTCTACCGGGGAATTACAGGCGACTTCCCTGCACGGGGAAACGGAGGAGGATCTGGGACAGCAGCTCAAAAACGAATGGGGACGTTTTGCACCGCGGGAAATCCTCCTCCCGCCGTCCCTGCTCGACTGGACGGATTTGTGTGCGTTTTTGAAGGAAAAGCTGTCGGCTTCGGTGGAATGCCTGGAGGAAGAACAGTTTTCCTATCCCGCCTGCGAACGGCTGGTATTGTCCCAGTTTCAAAAGGATTTGGATGAGCTGTCGCTGGAGGAAGCCCCGGAAATTGTATCGGCTTTGGGGGCTTTGCTGTCGTACCTGGGCCAGACGCAGCGCACTGGCCTGGAGCGTCTGGAGCACCTGAACCGGTATACCGCCGCCCAGTTTATGGGGCTGGATTTCCATACCCGCCGGAACCTGGAACTCACCGAAACCATGCGCGCCAAAGAAAAGAAGGGGTCTTTGCTGTGGGTATTGGATAAAACGCGTACGCCGATGGGAAAACGCCTGCTGCGTGTATGGCTGGAACGTCCTCTGCTCAGCGTAGCCAAAATTACCCGCCGGCACGACGCGGTGGAGGAATTGATGACGGATACCATGCTGTGTGAGGAAGTTGCCGGGCAGCTGTGCGGTATCCCGGACATGGAACGGCTGATGACCCGGATTGTGTATGGATCGGCCAATGGACGCGAACTGCGCGGGCTGTATACCGCCCTGCAAAAGCTGCCCATGCTGCTGGCTACCATGAGCGACGTGCAATCGCCGTACCTGCGGGATCTGGCCCAGTCGATCGACCGCCTGGAAGACGTCAGCGATCTGATCGGGCGGGCAATTGTGGACGATCCCCCGTTTTCCATCCGGGAAGGAGGGATCATCCGGCAGGGGTTCGACGCGGCGCTGGATCAAATGAAAAGCGATATGAACAACGGCAAGGCGCTTATCGCCCAGCTGGAGGCCAAAGAGCGGGAGCGCACGGGCATCCCAAAGCTGAAGGTGGGATATAACCGGGTGTTCGGCTATTATGTGGAGATCTCGAACAGCTACAAAGACCAAGCCCCTCCCGAGTATCTGCGCAAGCAGACCCTCACAAGCTGCGAGCGGTTTATCACCCCCGAACTCAAGGAACTCGAAGGGCGGATCCTGGGGGCGCAGGAGAAATCCATCCAGCTCGAAACCCAGCTGTTTGATCAGGTGCGGCGGATGGTTTCCCAGCAGCTCACCCGCATCCAGGCGACAGCATCTGCCATCGCGCAGGTGGACGTATTGGTTTCGTTTGGGCAGGTGTCGCGGCAGTACCGGTATACCCGTCCTGTCGTGAACCTCCATGGCCGGATTATCCTGAAAGAGAGCCGGCATCCCGTAGTGGAAGCTTTGCAGAAAGGCGTCCCGTTTGTCCCGAACGACGTCCTGCTGGACACGGGGGAAAACCGGGTGGCTATCATCACCGGGCCGAATATGGCGGGTAAGTCTACTTACATGCGGCAGACCGCCTTACTGGTCCTGTTGGCGCAGATCGGCTGCTTTGTCCCGGCCGCTTCGGCGGAGATTGGGCTGGTGGATCGGATTTTTACCCGGGTGGGCGCGTCGGACGATCTGGCTGCAGGACAGTCTACCTTTATGGTGGAGATGACCGAAGTGGCGGATATTTTGAAGAATGCGACCAAGGACAGCCTGCTTATCTTGGATGAGATTGGCCGGGGGACCTCGACGTTTGACGGGATGAGCATTGCCCGGGCGGTACTCGAGTATACGGCGGATCCCAAAACGTTGGGCGCAAAGACCTTGTTTGCAACGCATTACCACGAACTGACGGAGCTGGAGGATCTGCTGGACGGCGTAAAAAACTATAATATTGCGGTCAAGAAGCATGGGGATGACATTACATTTCTGCGGCGGATTGTCCGGGGCGGCGCCGACGACAGCTTTGGGATCCAGGTGGCCAAGCTGGCCGGGGTGCCGCAGGCGGTGCTTGAGCGGGCCAAGCAGGTGCTGCGGGAACTCGAACAAGGGCAGCCGGTGCGGACACAGCCGAAGGGCCGCGCAGAGAAACCGAAACCGGAAGCTTTTCCGCAGACGACGCTTCCTGCACCGGACGAGCAGAAGGTTTTGCAAAGGCTGCGGGATCTGGACGTGAATACGTTGACCCCGATCGAGTGTATGAACGTGCTGTTTGAGCTGGTAAAAACCGCCCGCGCGGAATAGGGAAGGAGGAAACACCATGGCGGATATCCGGGTATTGGAAAAACAGGTGGCGGAGTTTATCGCGGCAGGGGAAGTCGTAGACCGTCCTGCTTCGGTGGTCAAGGAGCTGGTGGAAAATTCCATTGACGCCGGGGCCACGGCTTTGACGGTAGAGATCCAAAAGGGCGGGATAGCGTTTTTGCGGGTGACCGACAACGGCTGCGGGATTCCTTCCAGCCAGGTGCCGACCGCCTTCCTGCGTCATGCCACCAGCAAGATCCATACGCAGGAGGATCTGGAACAGATTGGCACGCTGGGATTCCGGGGGGAGGCGCTGGCTTCCATCGCGACCGTATCCCGGGTGGAGATGCTGACCTGTTTGCAGGGGGAAATTGCCGGGACCCGGTACGTCATAGCGGGCGGGGAGGAGCAGGCGTACGAAGAAGCGGGCTGTCCGCCTGGGACAACGATTGTGGTGCGGGATTTGTTTTACAATACTCCAGCGAGGATGAAATTTTTAAAGAGCGATATGACCGAAGCAAAAGCCGTGGCGGGGGTACTGGATCACATTGCATTGTCCCATCCGGAGATTTCCATCCGGTTTCTGAAGGACGGCAAGGAGGAGCTGCATACCCCAGGGGATAACCGCCTGAAGTCCGCGATATATGCAGTCTACGGCAAGGAATTTACCGCGGGACTCCTGCCGGTACAGTATGAACTGGATCATATCACTGTCCAAGGGTTTGTCAGCAAACCGTCTGCGGCCCGCCCCAACCGCAGTATGCAGATGTTCTTTATCAATGGACGGTGCGTCAAGAGCCGCACGGCTGCCGCCGCGGTGGAGCAGGCAGTCAAGGGATCCATCATGGTGGGCAAATTTCCCGCCTGTGTTCTGCATATTGGGGTATCTTGCCAGGCCGTGGACGTGAACGTACATCCGGCCAAGCTGGAAGTCCGGTTTTTCCAGGAAAAACCGATTTTTGACGCCATATATCATGGAGTGAAAACCGCCCTCCAAACCGGGGATACCCCGAAACCCCTGGTTTTTCCCAAGGAAGAAACCGCTCCCATTCCTGTCCTGCGGCAGGAAAAATTGTTTTCCGGATCGGCCCGTCCGGTCCTGTCGGATGAGAAGAAAGAAACTTCTTTTTTTGTGAAACAAACGGAGGAGCTTCCCATTGCGCTGCCTGCGGCTTCCCCGGTTGCCCGTAAGCCTTCCGCCTGGACTCTGCAAGACAGCGGAAACGAGCGGCCGCGGCAGCCAAAACCCCCGGTGGAGGCCGTATCAGCCAAGGAAACCGGGACGGCAAAGGAAGAAGCTCCCGCACCGGCACAGGAATGGCTTGCGGGCCGTCCCTGCCGTGTGATAGGAGAGGTGTTTGATACATACATCCTGGTAGAACTGGATGGGGAGAATTTGTGGCTCGTTGATAAACACGCTGCCCATGAGCGCCTGCTGTATGAAAAGATAAAAGGGCAGAAGGAGGGGGAGGAGGCACAGCTTTTGCTGGAGCCTATCCCGGTGACGCTGGACAAGACAGAATATGCCGCCGTGCTGGAGTCTCTCGATATCTTCTCCCAAGCGGGGCTGGAGCTCGAGGATTTCGGCGGGGGGACAGTGCTGGTGCGCAGCGCCCCGCTTTCCCTGGAGGGGGCGGATATTTCCGGTGCGGTAATGGAAATGGCTGGGCATTTGGCGCAGTCCAAAACGGACGTTACCGCCGAACATATCGATTGGCTGTATCACAACATGGCCTGCCGTGCGGCGGTCAAAGCCGGCGACCGGTTAGATACTCTGGAACTGGCCGCGCTGGTACAGGAATTGCAGGAACATCCCGAAGTGCGCTACTGCCCGCACGGAAGGCCCATTTATATTGCCGTAAAACGCAAGGATCTGGAGAAGCAATTTGGGCGGATATAAAATCTTATGAGAAAATTTTTCACATATTTACAATTTGCTCACTTTCTATGCGGTAGTATATGATATAATTATGTCAAATTTGTAATCCCTCTTGACAAATTCGTCACCAACGCTTTTCTGCGGATTCGTCAAATTGGAACGCTTCTCGCGGACGGTCTGTCGTATGATTTAGAGAAGGGACTAAAAGGAGGTGGGGATATGTCCCGGCAAAAAGCTCCCGCGCCGGTCATCGCCGTGGTTGGACCAACTGCCTGCGGGAAGACGCATCTGGCAGTCGAGCTGGCAAAATGGCAGCAGTCGGAAGTGGTGTCCGCCGATTCCATGCAGGTATATCAGGATATGCAGATCGGTACGGCTCGTCCCACCGCTTCGGAAATGGACGGCGTCCCGCATCATCTTTTAGGCTTTCTCCCTCTTTCGCAGGAGTTCAGCGTGGCCGATTATGTCAAGCTGGCGGGGGAGTGCCTGCAAACTATCCAGGAAAAAGGGAAAATCCCTATCCTTGTCGGAGGGACAGGCTTATATATACGCTCCCTGCTGCAAAACCTTTCCTTCCCTTCTCTGGATAAGGACGAAGCGCTGCGCGAAGAACTCACCTGCAAGGCCCGGGAACACGGGACGGAGGTCCTGGTACAGGAGCTGCGGCAGGTGGACCCGGCTTCTGCCGAGCGGATTGATCCGCAAAATATCCCCCGCCTGGTGCGGGCGATTGAACTGTACCGCCTGACGGGGAAAACCATGACCCAGCATCTGGAGGAATCCCGGCGGCACCCTCCACCCTATCGGGTGTGCATGATTGGCCTGGATTTTGCCGATCGCAGCCGGTTATATGACCGCATCGACCGCCGGGTGGACGCCATGATGGAAGCCGGCCTGCTGGAAGAAGCGCGCCGGGTGTTATCCCAGGAGGGAAGCAAAACAGCCTTACAAGCCATTGGCTATAAGGAATTGGCTCCTTATCTGGCGGGGGAGATCCCTTTGGAGCAGGCGGTGGAAAACATCAAGCGGGAAACCCGCCGGTATGCGAAACGTCAGCTCACATGGTTCCGGCGGGAAGAACAGATCCATTGGCTGTATCTGGATGAATGCGAACCGGGACAGGTGGTGGAAGAAGCAAAAGCCTGTGTTTCCCGCTTTTTATAGACGGGATTCCGCGCGGAAGGAGGGCTGCAAACAGCCGTATGAACAGTTTTATCGCCAAACGGATCATTTCCATCGTGCTGGCTGTGCTGGTGCTTTCCTACATTGCCTATCAAATTTATAATACCAATTATTCCCAGACCGTGCAGACGGAAACCGCTATCTTTGCCCAGGCTTCCTCTGTTATACAGACCGAAGGGGTGCTGATCCGCAAGGAGTCGGTGGTCACCAGGCCCGATACCGGCGTGCTCTCATATGAGCTGGAAGACGGCGAAAGGGTTGCCGCAGGCGGAGTCATTGCTTCTGTCTATACGAGTACCGGGAGCGCAGCGATTCAGAAGAGAAAAGAGCAGGTGGATAATCAAATTGCGCAGCTTCAGACCTTAAACGCGAAAGAGAGCCTGAAGGCCAACCCCGAGAACCTCAACAACCAGGCACACCTGACCCTGTATGAGATCATCCAGAACGCATACGCGGGCAATACCCAGCAGGTGGAGGAAGCGCGCGAGGAGCTGCTGTTTTTGATGAATGAGTGGCAGATTATCACAGGGAAGGTAGAGGACTTTCATGCCAGGATCAGCAGCCTGCAGGCGGAATCGGCTTCGCTGACCACCACCACGGGGGAACAGATAGGCTCGCTGACTGCGTCGGTTTCGGGATATTTTGTTTCGGAGCTGGACGGATATGAAGGGCTGTATGATTACAATGCGGCAGAAGATCTGACGGTGGAGGATTTGCAGGAGGAGAAAACGCCGGCTGCCATTCCGGACAATGCCGCGGGGAAAATCTGTGAGGATTTTGACTGGTATGCCGCCTGTATTGTCCCTGCGAACCAGACAAGTCAAATCCGCTTGGGGACAACCATTATGCTCACGATTTCTTCGGTATCCAATGAGCAGATCCCGGTGGAGGTTGTGGCGGTAAACCAGACGGACCGGGAATCCGATGCCGCTGTGATTTTGCAGTCAGACTACAACAGTACAGCCCTCAACCGCGCCCGTACCGGGACGTTCCTGCTGGAGACCGGGTCGTATGAAGGGGTACGGGTCAGCCAGCGGGCTATCCATTTTGAAACACTGCCCGTGAAGCGGACGGAAGACGAGGAGAGCACCGCAGAAGGAGAGACGTCCAGCCAGGCGCAGGAAACCCGGGAAGTCCGCGGCGTGTATGTCCTGCACGGGCAGGAAATTAAGTTTGTGCAGGTTTTCACAGTGTACAGCGATGAAAATTATGTGATCTGTAAAACCTCTCTGAGCGAAGAGGAACAGGCCGAACTTTTGACAGAGGACACCATTACGCTGTATGACGAAGTTGTGGTGGGAGGGAGCAATCTATATGACGGAAAAATTGTCAAGTAACCCGGATACCCAGCGGCAGATGCAGGCGGTGGAGGAAAATCTCCTGCGCATCCGGGAAACGATCCGTAAGGCGGCGGAAGCGTCCGGCCGCAAGGAGGAAGACATCCGGCTGCTGGCCGCAACCAAAACCGTGCCGGCCGAGGTGATCAATCATGCAGTGTCGTTAGGGGTCACATACATTGGGGAAAATAAGGTACAGGAGCTGTGCGCCAAGTATGATGCGCTCGACACAGACCATTGCCATGTGCATTTTATTGGGCATTTGCAGACCAATAAGGTGCGCCAGGTGGTAGATAAGGTGGAAATGATCCAGTCGGTGGACAGCCTGAAGCTGGCTAAGGAGATTTCCAAGGCCTGTCTGGCCAGGCAGAAAACCATGGATGTGTTAATTGAAGTGAACATTGGCAGGGAAGAAAACAAGTCGGGTGTTCTGCCGGAAGGGCTGATACAGCTTCTGGAAGAAGTTTCCACACTTCCGGCAATTTCCGTCCGCGGGTTGATGGCAATTCCCCCTGCGAGCGGGAAAATAACAGAAACACGAGAATATTTTTCCGATATGTACAAAAGTTTTCTTGACATTCGGGCCAGAAAATTAGATAATGTTACCATGGAGTTTTTGTCTTTGGGGATGTCTGCCGATTATGCGGAGGCCATTGCACAAGGAGCTAACCTTGTTCGCATTGGTTCTGCTTTGTTCGGGGAAAGGGTTTACCCATCCAAAGAGACATGAAAGGGTAGAAGGTATTTTTATTTGCGGATGCAATGATACATAGGGTGAAGAAGATTCAGATTTCCCTAAGCTTTTAGGAGGCAGATAGTTATGTCGGGTTTTGTAAGAAAATTTAAAGATATGTGGGCGCCGCCGGAAGACGATTACGATGACGACTACGACGAGAGCCCACGCTCTGAGCCGGAGGCCCGCCGCAGCAGCAGAGAAAGAGAAGAGGAAGAGTCTGGCTACCAGGATTACCGTGAGGAAGAACGGTATGCTTCTTCCGGCTATTCCAACAATAATAAAGTTGTCAATATGCACCAGTCTGCGCAGCTGCAGGTTGTACTGTTCAAACCGGAGCATTTTGGCGAGGATACCCGTGCCATTGCGGATGAGCTGCTGAAGATCCACACGGTTGTGCTGAACCTGGAAACCACGCAGAAGGATGTGGCCCGCCGGATCATCGATTTTCTCAGCGGCGTAGCCTATGCCAACGGAGGAAAGATCAAGCGGGTGGCGACCGATACATTTATCATCACGCCGTATAACGTGGATTTGACTGGCGACGACTTGCTTGATGAGATTGAAAGCAACGGGATGTATTTCTAAATGTTGGCAGGGGAAAGACGGAAAAGCGCGGAGAAAAGAGGCGGGTTCTTGCTGGAAGCCAAGCTGGCAGATGCAGTACGCCTCTGTTTCTCGCACCAAAAGCCGAATTTTGTCGGTTTTTTAGACGAGCAGCAGCAGAACCTGACAAAGAAAGCTATGAAGCAATTTGCTGTAGAAAACTATATGTTCTGGGGAGGATATCCTGACGCAGAGCGTGTAGTTTTCGGCGTGTTTCCCGAAGGATTCCCCATGCAGGCGTCCTCGTTTCCCGTCGCTGCCCTGACGGCCCGTTTCCGCGGGCAGGATGAGCTCTCCCACCGGGACTTTTTGGGTGCGTTTTTAGCCCAAGGCGTCCAGCGCAGTGCCTTGGGGGATTTCCTGCTGGAGCCGGGACGGGCAGTGTGTTTTGTCCGCCGTGAAATGGCTGCCTTTTTCCTTTCTGAAGTCCAGCAAGTGGGACGCACCGGCGTTTCTTTGCAGGAAGGCGCGCAGGAGCCATTCCCCTGCGGCCGCCGGTTCCAGGAAATGGCGCTGACTGTCGCTTCCCTGCGGCTCGACGGCGTGGTGTCCGCCTGCGCGGGGATAAGCCGGCAGGGTGCGGCGGAGCTGATCCGCGCGGGAAAAGTCTATAAAAATCAGGAGGAAATGGGTTCCCTTTCCACCCTTGTACGGGAAGGGGATACCCTTTCTATCCGCGGGGTGGGGAAATTCCGGCTGGAAGGGCCGGATTTTGCCCGGGAGACAAAAAAACACCGGCTCCGGCTGCCGGTAAAAAAATATATCTAGAATGCAAATGCCGGGCCAGTTGTGATGAATAGAGTAGGGGGCTTTTGTGGATGCTTACACTAAACGAGATTATTAACGCCAGCTTTCGCAAATCCAATTTTTCGGGGTATCGGCCGGAAGATGTGGATACCTTTTTGGACGAAGTAAAAGAATCCTATGAGATGTTAATTAAAAAGAATATCGAACAAAAAGAAACGAACGATACCCTGACGGCGGAGAATGAACGCCTGGAAAAGGAAAACAAAGAGCTGGCCGTGAAGGTGGAGCAGTATCAGCAGGATGCAGACGAAATCAAAAACGCCCTGATCAGTGCGCAGAAGCTCGGGGATGCTGCCATTCGGGAAGCGCGCCATAAGGCGGAGATTATCCTCAAGGACGCCAATTTAAAGGCCGAAAAGATTGTGACGGCCGCCCAAATGGAAATCCTGGATCAAAAGGAAGAGCTGGAAGATCTCAAGCAACTGGTATCGGATTTTCGCGCCAACCTGCTGGATATGTACAAGGAACATCTCACGCTGATCAATTCCCTGCCGGCTTCCCGCAAGTCGCGTCTGGTAGAAGCCCCGGACCCGCTTTCTGCCGTGCCCCCCTTGCAGCAAGAGGAAGAAGATCCGGCGGTCCCCGAGCCGGCATCTCCCCAGGAGGAACCCGCCCCGCAGGAACCGCCGGCCGGCAGCGTGAAACCGCCTCTTCCCGCGGTGGATTCCCAGCCCACCCAGGTTGTACCCATGCCCAAGGCGATGCCGGAAGACATGGAGGATCCCTTTCCGCCCCACAGACCGGAGCCTTCTCCCAGCAAGGTCACGATCCATAGCCAGGAGGATGAGGAAGCTACCAAAAGCTTTGTCATCGGCGAGGATAAGGGCAGACCCAAGACGGGGAAGGAGCTGCGCCGTGAAGCCCGGGATTTGCGTTACGACGTCCTAAATTTTGGCGAAGAAGATTTGGAATCTCCTTCTGAAAAGCTCGGCCGTCATTCAAAATCACGATAATTCGGATGAAGGAGAAATGCGTTCATGCCACAAGACTATAAACAGACATTGAATCTTCCCAAAACGGAATTCGCCATGCAGGCCGGGCTGCCCAAGCGCGAGCCGGAGATGCTCAAGCGCTGGCAGGAGGAAGGGGTATACCAGACCCTGATGGAGAAAAACGAAGGCAAGCCCGTGTATGTGCTGCACGACGGCCCGCCGTATGCCAACGGGGACATCCATTTGGGGACGGCGCTCAATAAGACGCTGAAGGATTTTATTGTCCGCTATAAGAATATGGCGGGGTTCCAGGCGCCCTATGTGCCGGGGTGGGATACCCATGGCTTGCCTACGGAGCTGAAGGCTCGGAAAAAAGCCGGTGTGGACAATTCTACCACGATCTCCGACGTCAAACTGCGGCAGATGTGCCGGGAATTTACCTTAGGTTACCTCGACGATCAGCGGGAACAGTTTAAACGCCTGGGCGGGCTGGGAGATTGGGATCATCCGTATATCACCCTGACCCCGGATTTTGAAGCCAAGCAGATCGAAATTTTTGCCGAGATGGCCACCAAAGGCTATATCTACAAGGGTTTAAAACCGGTGTATTGGTGCCCTGATTGTAAAACCGCCCTGGCGGAAGCAGAAATTGAATATGCGGAAGATCCGTGCTATTCTATTTTTGTCAAATTCCATGTGACGGACGATAAGGGGAAATTGTCCGCGCTGGGGGCGGATTTGTCCAGCACATATTTTGTGATCTGGACCACCACTACCTGGACGCTTCCGGGCAATGTGGCTATCTGCGTCGGCCCGGATTTGGAATACGCTTTGGTGCGCCAGGGCGGGGAGACCTATATTATTGCGTCCGCATTAGTGGAAAAAGCGATGGAAGCGGCTGGCAGGGAAGGCTATGAGATACTGGGGACGCTTCCTGGCAGGGAATTGGAGCATATGGTGACGCGGCATCCATTTTTAGATCGCGTTTCTCCGATTATTTTAGGCGATCATGTTACCCTGGAAAGCGGTACGGGATGCGTACACACGGCTCCCGGGCACGGCGTGGAGGACTTTGACGTCTGCCACAGTCATTACCCGGATTTGCCGGTGATTGTGCCGGTGGACGACAACGGGGTTTTGACCGGAGAGGCCGGCAGCTTTGCGGGAATGGATACGCAGGCGGCCAGCAAGGCCATTGCCAAGCATTTGGAGGAAACCGGCGCCTTGTTTGCGGTGGAGAAAATCGTGCACCAGTACCCGCACTGCTGGCGGTGTAAGAATCCCATTTTGTTCCGTGCGACCGAGCAGTGGTTCTGCTCTGTAGAGGATTTTAAACAGGAAGCTGTGGCAGCCATTGACGATGTTGCCTGGATTCCCGGATGGGGAAAGGACCGCATCACTTCGATGGTTCTCGACCGCAAGGACTGGTGTATTTCCCGGCAGCGCCGGTGGGGCGTGCCCATCCCGATCTTTTATTGCCGGGACTGCGGCGAGCCATTGATCTCCAAAGAGGCAATGCTGGCAGTTTCGGAATTGTTCCGCAAGCAGGGCTCCGACCAATGGTATATTCAGGAGGCGGAGGAAATCCTGCCGCAAGGCACGGTGTGCCCCAAGTGCGGCAGCCGCTGCTTTGACAAGGAAAAAGACATTATGGACGTATGGTTTGATTCGGGCGTGAGCCATGCGGCGGTGTGCGATCAGCGCAAAGAACTGCACTGGCCGGCCGATCTGTATCTGGAAGGCGCGGATCAGTACCGGGGCTGGTTCCAGTCCTCCCTGCTGACCTCCGTCGCCTGGAGAGGGCGCGCGCCGTACCGCGCGGTTGTTACCCATGGCTGGGTAGTGGACGGCGAGGGACGCAAGATGTCCAAATCCCTGGGCAACGGCATCCTCCCGCAGGAAGTAGTGGAACAAAATGGCGCGGATATCCTGCGCCTGTGGGTGGCTTCTTCCGACTATCATGCGGACATCCGCATTTCCAAAGAAATTTTGAAACAGCTTTCGGATGCATACCGGAAAATCCGCAATACCGCCCGGTTCCTGCTGGGGAATCTGGACGGATTCGATCCCGATCGCGATCCGGTGGCGCTGGAGGATCTCTTACCGATTGACCGATGGGCCCTGCACAAGCTCGACGAGGTCAATCAGAAAGTCCGGGCGGGATACGACGCGTTTGAATTCCATCAGGTGTATCACACCATCCATCAGTTCTGTGTGGTGGATTTGTCCAATTTTTATTTGGATGTCATCAAAGACCGCCTGTATGTGGAACGGCGCGACAGCCTGGCCCGCCGGGCGGCGCAGACGGCCATGTACCGGATCCTCGACGCAATGACCCGGCTGATTGCCCCCATCCTGGCATATACTTCCGACGAAATCTGGCAGGCGATGCGCCATGACGCTTCCGCAGATGCCCGCCATGTGGTATTCAATGAGATGCCCGCCCTTACCGGTATCCAGGCGGATGCAGCGTTTACCGCGCGCTGGGATCGCATCCATGCGGTGCGTGATGCAGTGAAAAAAGCCTTGGAGCTGGCCCGGCAGGAGAAAGTGATTGGCGCTTCGCTGGAAGCGAAGGTACAGATGTTCGCGCAAGGGGAGCTATATGACTTTTTGCGCTCGGTAGAAGAAGAATGGGCCACGGTACTGATTGTTTCCCAGGTGGAGCTGCTTTCTGAAGGGACGGGATCGTTCGTCAGCGAAGATATGGAGGGGCTTTCGGTGTCGGTTTCCCATGCCGAAGGGGAGAAGTGCCCCCGTTGCTGGACGTACAGCGATACGGTAGGAAAGGATGAAAGGCATCCCGAGGTTTGCGCGCATTGTGCGGCGAACCTGGACTAGACTGCGGATGTAAAGAGACAAGGTAGGCTTTGGCTTGCCTTTTTTCTTTCAATATAGGAGGATGAGACAGAGTTGATCATGGCAATTGTTTCGTTGGTAATTGCAGGGGCTTTGATTGCGGTCGACCAAATCATCAAGATGGTAGTGACCAATGTGCTGCAGCCGGTGGGAACGGTACCGGTCATTCCGGGCCTGCTGGATTTTACCTATGTCAAAAATTACGGGGCGGCTTTCGGCATGATGTCGGGGCAAACTTGGATTATTGTGATTGTCACAGGTCTTTTGTCCGCTCTGCTAATTGCCGCATTGTTTTTCTATAAACGGCATACTTGGCTGTCGTATGCAGCGTGTATCCTGATCCTCGCCGGAGGAATCGGTAACCTGATTGACCGGGTAGCTAATCCTGGGAATTTTGTCACCGATTATATTCATGTATCCTTCTT
>CAJFOO010000046.1 GCA_904397205.1 uncultured Clostridia bacterium | reverse complement strand
GGCCCGGAACCGGGTGATTGGCAAAGAGGGGAGGATCCCCTGGAGCATCCCGGGGGAGCAGACGTGGTTCCGGCAGGTGACCTGGGGAAAGCCGGTCATCCTGGGGAGGGTTTCCTGGGAAGAGATCGGCGGCCCCCTGCCGGGCCGGGAGCTTCTGGTGCTCACCCGGGGATGGCAGGCATTCCCGCCGGGGGTACGGGGGATTGCGTCGCTGGAGGAAGCATGGTTTTTCTGCCGGGACGCAGAGGAGATTGTTGTAGCCGGCGGCGCACAGGTCTACCGGCAGGCAATGCCGTATGCCAAACGGATTTACCTCAGCGTATTGGAGATGGAAGCGGAAGGGGATACCTTCTTTCCCTGCTTTGAGAGGAAAGGCTTTTCCGAGCAGTCACGGGTGTTTGTTCCCGGGAAAATCCCGTATACCCGGTATATATATGAACGGCCGCAGCCAGAAAAAGCTCTTCCGCAATAAAAAATCCCCTTGCCTTTTAAAAGAAGCAAGGGGATTTTTTATAGGAAAGCCGATTAGGAGCAGCTCCCGCAGCCGCAGCTTGCGCTGTGTTCGTGATCCTCGTGGCCGTGATCGTGGTCGCATTCTTCAATGACCCCAACAATCGGCACCGGATCGATGCCTTGCCGGCGGTAATAGTCGGATAAAGCCGCCTTGATCGCCTGCTCTGCCAAGACCGAACAGTGTACCTTGACGGGCGGGAGACCGTCGAGGGCTTCCATGACCGCTGCATTGGTCAGCTTGAGTACCTCGTCGATGGTACGGCCCTGAATCAGTTCCGTTGCCATGGAGCTGGTCGCGATGGCCGCCCCGCAGCCGAAGGTTTTGAATTTTACATCTGTAATGACGTTGTCCTTTACTTTAATGTACATGCGCATGATGTCGCCGCACTTGGAGTTGCCTACCTCGCCGACGCCGTCTGCGTCCGGGATTTCCCCCACATTGCGGGGATTTGCGAAGTGGTCCATTACCTTTTCACTGTATGCCATAGCTGTTGCCTTCCTTTCTTGGTTTTATGCTTTTTTTCCGCTGATAATTTCATCCCAAAGCGGGGACATATCCCGCAGATACTGCACGATACCCGGCAGTTGTTCGAGAATATAATCTACATCCTCTTCGGTATTCTGATCGCTGAAGGAAATGCGCAGGGAACCGTGCGCGATTTCATGAGGAAGCCCGATGGCCAGCAGGACATGGCTGGGATCGAGCGATCCGGACGTGCAGGCCGAACCGGAAGAACCGCAAATCCCTGCAAAATCGAGCTTTAAGAGAAGGGATTCCCCTTCGATCCCCTCAAAACAGAGGTTTACGTTGCCGGGGAGCCGTTTGACTGGGTCGCCGTTGAGCCGGGAACGTTCAATTTTCAGCGCGCCGGCGATCAGGCGATCCCGCATTTTGATCAGGCGGGCGTTGCGCTGTGCCATATTGGCGCAGGCTTCCTCGATCGCTACACCCAATCCTACAATCCCGGCCACATTTTCGGTGCCGGCTCGCCGGCCGCGTTCCTGTGCGCCGCCGTCGATGAGGTTGGGGAAGCGTACCCCCCGACGGACATACAACGCGCCCACACCCTTCGGTGCGTGGAGCTTGTGCCCCGAAAGGGAAAGTAAATCGATATTCTGCTGTTTCACATCGATTTCCACATTGCCCACGGCCTGTACCGCGTCGGTATGGAACAACACACCGTGCTTTTTGCAGATAGCGCCGATTTCCGGGATAGGCTGGATGGTGCCGATCTCGTTGTTGGCATACATGATGGTGACCAGTGCGGTATCTTCGCGGATAGCGGCTTCCACATCCCCGGGCTTGACAATACCGTTTTCGTATACCTCTAAATAGGTGACCTCAAACCCTTCTTTTTCGAGGGCCTGCACCGTGTGCAGCACGGCGTGGTGCTCAAACTTGGAAGTAATGATATGCTTTTTGCCCTTTTTGGCTAGGGCCTGGGCCACCCCTTTGATGGCCCAGTTATCGGCTTCGCTGCCGCCGGAGGTAAAAAAGATTTCACTGGGGAGTGCGCCCAGCGCGCGGGCGACAGTTTCCCGGGCGTCTTCCAGATGTTTTTTGGCTTCACCGCCAATGGAATACAGGCTGGAAGGGTTCCCATAGATTTCCTTGTAAAAAGGGAGCATCGCGTCAAACACCTTGGGGGAAACCGGGGTAGTAGCGGCGTTATCGGCATAAACGAAACGTTTCATGACTCTATCTCACTTCCTAAACATTGTGGTTATATCGGCTGAGGGCATTTTGCCCCGCCGGGAAAGGGCGGCAGTTTTTGCCGTCCCGGATGGCCTGCTTTTAATATACACTATTTTAGTATACGTTTCAATTCTTTTGGGAAAGGATTTTTATTTTCATGTAAATGCACGAATTTTACACAAAAAAAGTTTCTTCTCTCTTACTTTTTGCCCGAAAATCCTGCGATAGCCGCCACAGCCAGCTGATCGCACCGTTCGTTTTCCGGATGCCCCGCGTGCCCCTTCACCCAGAAAAACTCTACTGCATGCCGTTCGGTTTGCTGTAACAGGGCTTCCCACAGATCCGGGTTGAGGGCGGGGGATTTGTCGCTTTTACGCCAGCCATTCTTCTTCCAGCTTTGCGCCCAGCCCTTGTTCATCCCGTTGCAGACATACTGGGAATCGCTGTAAAGGGCGACCTTGCAGGGTTCCTTTAGGCGGGACAGGGCTTCGATTGCAGCAGTCAGCTCCATGCGGTTGTTGGTGGTATCCGGTTCGCCGCCGCTGATTTCCTTTTCCTTGCCCTGATAGCGTAAAATGGCCCCCCAGCCGCCGGGGCCGGGATTCCCCTGGCAGGCCCCGTCAGTAAAGATCTCCACGTATTTCATGCTTTATTTTCCCTGCTTTCCTGCAAAATATCCCCAAAGGGACCGTTTCGTTTATTATAGCACATCGGGGGGCGAAAGCCAAGGAGGACCTTTTCAAATATATACAGCGGGGTCCTGGACGTTGTCGTATTGGCGCAGAAAAAGGGGGATCTGCGCGGGTGCTTGACAGGATGAGGGAATCGAGGTAAAATAAAAAAGATATTTGTGTCCGGAATATTATCCACAGGAACCGTTTATGCTCCTAATTGTGGATTACGACAGATCCCCGCAGCACGGAATTATGGGTGTGGGACAGCCGGTTTTGCTTTTTGGAGATTCGGAAACCAAAGCGTTGCAGCAGGCCGGATTTGAAAAGAAATAGGATTAAAGTTATTTTGTATATAGAACGAGGAAAAGAAGGAACGCCGCCCTGTGCACCGTTTTGCACGGGGGGCTTGGTTCTTTTGCTTCCCGGAAAGAGAATGGAGGTCATTTTGTGACGGAAAAAGAACTGCATACAGCAGAAAACTACCCGAAAGCTCAGGAACGGAAAACCCCGGCCCAAAACAAGGCGCCTGCGGCAAAGCCGCGCCAGCAGAAAGGCCGGAGTACCCAGCGGTCTGCCGGTTCCCGTTCGGAAGGGCTTGCGCCAGCCGGACGGCAGGGAGGAGCCCCGAAGGGGAACAGCCGATCTGCGAAAAAACCGGCGCAGAAAACGGTTGCCCAGCGGCAGCAGCCGGCAAAAAACGTGGTGGAAAGCCGGGCGGCAATCCATCAGATTAAGCGTGCGGGGAAGCCGGCCGGATCTTCGCGGGTGAAACAGCCGCGTCCTTCCATAAAGGTGTACTTTTTGGGCGGCCTGAACGAAATCGGAAAAAACTTCACCCTGTTTGAGTGCGAGGACGACATGGTCATTGTCGACTGCGGCATGGCGTTTCCGGATGGGGACATGCCCGGGGTGGATCTGGTACTGCCGGATTTTACGTTTGTCGAGCGCAACGCGGATCGGATCCGCGGGGTAGTTGTGACCCATGGTCACGAGGATCACATCGGGGCAATCCCCTACCTGCTCAAGCGGATCCGCCTGCCGATTTACAGCACCTCGCTGACCTTAGGGCTGATCGACGGCAAGCTCAAGGAGCACGGGCTGCAGGGGAAGGTCCAGCTCAACACGGTCACACCCGGGCAGACCGTGAAGCTCGGCTGTATGGGGATAGAGTTTATTCACGTCAACCACTCGATTTCCGATGCAGTGGCGCTGGCGATTCATTCTCCTGCCGGGACGGTGATCCATACAGGGGACTTCAAAATCGACTGCACTCCCATGAAGGAAGAGGTTATGGATTTGGGACGGTTTGCCGAACTGGGGCAGGAAGGGGTATTGGCTCTGCTGGCCGATTCCACCAATGCAGACCGGCCGGGTTATACGCCTTCGGAACGAAAGATCAGCGCCTCGTTCGACATGCTGTTCAACCAGGCCAAGGACAGCCGCATTATTATCGCGACATTCGCTTCCAATATCAGCCGTGTGCAGCAGATCATTAACTGTGCGGTCAAATACGGCCGCAAGGTGGCTTTATCCGGGCGGAGTATGGTCAACGTGATGGGGATTGCCGCCGAACTCGGCTATCTGGATGTGCCGGACGGCGTGTTGATCGACATCGACCTGATCAACCGGTATCCCAAGGAAAAAGTGGTGCTGATTACCACCGGCAGCCAGGGCGAGCCGATGTCGGCCCTGAGCCGCATGGCCTTTGCGGATCACCGCAAGGTGGAGGTGGGCCCCGGCGACTGCATTATCCTGTCGGCCCGGCCTATCCCGGGCAATGAAAAAACGGTCGGCACGGTCATCAACGAACTGCTCAAGCGCGGCTGCGAGGTTATCTCCGACTCCGCCTTGCAGGTGCACGTTTCCGGCCACGCCAGCCAGGAGGAGCTCAAGATTATCCAGAGCCTGGTGAAGCCAAAATATTTCCTGCCGGTGCACGGCGAGCAGCTTCACCTGCGCAATCACGCCAGTCTGGCCAATCAGATGGGGGTGCCGCTGGCCAATATTTTCATCGGCAACAACGGCGATGCCGTGGAACTCAACCGCGATTATATGAAACAGCTTCCCACGGTGCCGGCCGGCCGGATTCTGGTGGACGGCCTGGGAGTTGGCGATGTGGGCAGCATTGTGCTGCGCGATCGCAAGCATTTGGCGGAAGACGGGCTGATTGTTGTGGTATGCACGATCAGCCAGGGGGACGGTCATATTGTGGCCGGACCCGATGTGGTCTCCCGCGGGTTTGTATATGTGCGGGAATCCGAGTCCCTGATGGTGGATGCGCGCAACCGGGTCAGCGCGGTGCTGGAGTACTGTGCGGACAGCGATATCCGCGACTGGGGTACGCTGAAAACGCAAATCAAAGATGAGCTTTCCAAGCTGCTGTATGATAAAACCCGCCGCAACCCCATGATTTTGCCAATTATTATGGAGATTTAAAAAATTTAACGGGAGCATATCTTTTTTCTGATTTTTATGCTATAATGAATACAAAACACCCTGTATTTCCTTGTGGGGAAAACCAGGTTTGTTTTTGATATTTTGGTCAGGAGCTTCCTTTTTGCCGCCTGCGGCAGGAGGAAGCGGAAAACGGTACCGTCTGCCGGCAAGCTGCTGGGGATTCCAGCAGGCATGCAAAAAGGGGAATGTCATTTTGAAACAAAAGATATGGGCCGCGTCGCCGGTGTTTTATGTTCTGTGTGCCGTCATGGTGGGCATGGCGGTTGCCAGCTGGTGGTGGAGCCCCATTGCGTTCGGTGTGGAACTGGGGGTTTCCGTGCTGGCGATTGGCGCGGTTGCAACAGCCAATTATCTGTTCCACGCCCATGTAAAAGTCGCGGTTTCCGGGGCGCGAAAGCTCCTTTCCGGCCAGGATTACCAGGCTTTGCAAAACTTTTCTGTCCCGTTGGTTGTAGTGGGCCAAGAAGGCGACATTATATGGGGGAATTCGGCATTTTTGGATGCCATGGGAAAGGGAAAAGACGTCTATGGGGAAACTATCTCGTGGATGATCCAGCCGTATACCCTGGAGGAAGTCTCGGACAAAAACGGGGTCAACGCTAAAGTGGGGGAACGGGAGTACACCGTATTCTCCACGCCCACCGAAGGCGGTTACCTGCTGTACTTTGTCGACGACACCAAGTATAAAGGGATTACCCGTGCGTACGAGGAGAGCCGCCCGGTCGTAGCGGTAGCGTTTTTTGATAACCGTGAGGAGCTTATGCGCAACGCCAGTGGCGGGGAAGACGCCCGGGTGACCTCGGAAGTGGAAGAGGTGCTCAACGCCTGGGCCCACCGGATGAATACGTTTTTGAAAAAACTTTCGGGAGGGAGCCGGTATCTGCTCGTGACCGATGAGAAAAATATCGCGCAGGCTATCAAAGACCGGTTCCAGGTGCTGGATGAAATCCGCAAAATTAAAACGGCCGACGACCGCAGCCCTACGGTATCGATCGGGATCAGCCGGGATGCTTCGGATTTTGCCGAAGGGGAGCTTTGGGCCCGTCAGGCGCTGGATATGGCGCTGGGGCGCGGCGGCGACCAGGTGGCGATCAAAACCGGGGAGGACTACGAGTTTTTCGGCGGGCTGTCCAAGGGTGTGGAAAAACGCGACAAAGTGCGCACCCGGGTTATCGCCGCATCGCTTTCCGATCATATCAAGGCCAGCGATACGGTGCTGATTATGGGGCACCGGTTTTCGGATCTGGACGCGATTGGCGCGGCCATCGGCATGTGGAGCGCGACGGCCAAGGGTCTGAAAAAACCTGCGTATATTGTGGTCAACCGCAATCAGAGCATGGCGATGCCCCTCATCAAAAATATGGAGGATACCCTTTCGGACGGCGATCGGGAAATTTTTATTTCCCCGAATGATGCCCTCGATCTGGTGACGCCCAAGACCTTATTGATTGTAGTGGATACCCATTCGCAGGACTTTGTGGAAAGCGAAGAACTGCTCAATTCGGTGGAGCGGGTTGTGGTCATTGATCATCACCGCATGATGGTAAAGCACATTAACAATGCGATTGTCTTTTACCATGAACCGTATGCCAGCTCCACCTGCGAAATGGTGGCCGAACTGGTACAGTATCTGGGGAACAATACCCTGAGCCGTGTTGAAGCAGACGCCCTGCTTTCGGGGATTATGCTCGACACCAAGGGCTTTGTGCTCAAGTGCGGCGTGCGCACATTTGAGGCAGCGGCCTACCTGCGGCGCAAGGGGGCCGATACCGTAGAGGTCAAGCGCCTGTTTGCGGATACGATCGATACCTATAAAGCCAAGTACCAGCTCGTCTCGGCAGCGGAAGTGTATAATAACTGCGCCGTTGCGTGTGCGTACGACGATGAACCAGGTATCCGCGTGACGGCGGCCCAGGCGGCAGATGAGCTTTTGTCCATCCAGGGGGTCATTGTTTCCTTTGTCCTGTTCCCCTCCGGGAACGGTGTGAGCGTATCGGCCCGGTCTTTGGGGGATGTGAATGTGCAGATTATCATGGAAGCGCTCGGCGGCGGTGGCCACCTGACCATGGCGGGCGCGCAGATCCCAAACATCAGTGTGAAGGATGCCAAGGCGAAGCTGCTGGAGGTGCTGAAGGAAACGCTGCCCAAAGCAACGAAATTTTCCACGGTGAATACGGGCCGTGTGTGATCCATAAAGGAGGAAAACGAACATGAAGGTTGTATTGCTGGAAGACGTGAAAGGCCATGGAAAAAAGGGGGAGCTGGTGAATGTATCCGATGGGTACGCCAAAAATTTCCTGCTTCCCCGCAAACTGGCCAAGGAAGCCAATGCACAGGCCATGAACGAGCTGAAAAACGCCGAGGCGGCAAAAGCGTTTAAAGTAAAGACAGAAACCGAGGCGGCACAGAAAGCGGCGGAAAAAATCAACGGGAAAAGCGTCCATTTGACTGCGACCGCCGGGCAGGGCGGCCGTCTGTTCGGCTCTGTCACCGCCAAGGAAATTGCGGAGGAGATCAAAAAGCAGTTCCAGGTGGAGGTGGATAAGCGCAAAATTTCCATCGACGGGGAAATTAAGGCGTTTGGATCCTATCCCTGTGAAGTTAAGCTGTACCATGGGATTTCCGCAAAGGTAACCGCCGTTGTCAGCGAAAAACAGTAAATGAAGAAAACCTGACAGTCCAGGCTGTCAGGTTTTCCCTATCTATTCCTCAGAAAAGGAGTTATCAAAAAGTATGGCAGTTCAAGAAGGAAAGCCGCTGCTGGATGCGTGGAACCCCATGGGGCTGGCATTGCCGTATAGTCCGGAGGCGGAGCAGTCGGTTTTGGGGGCGGTTTTGCTGGACGCCTCCTGCCTGGATCGGATAGCGGAAATCCTGCCCCGCCCGGAGTATTTCCATCAGGTAAATAACGGTATCATTTACCGGGCTATGCTGGAAATGTTTTTAGACGGCCTTCCGGTAGATTTCATCACGATATTGGAAAAATTAAAAGAAGATCCTGCTTTTGACGAAAACGGCGGCAAAACGTATTTGATGCAGTTGGCGCAGACGGTGCCGTCTTTGTCGAATGTGGAGTCCTATGCGAAAATTGTGCGGGATAAATACGACGTGCGGATGCTGATCCGTACCACGCGGGAAATCCTCGAGGAAGCCACCAGCGGCGGTGCGGACGCTGCTGCCCTGCTGGACGCGGCGGAGCAGAGGATTTTTGACATCCGGCGGGGAAAGGAGATGCAGGGGCTGCAGCGGATCAACGAGCTGGTCCTGGAAAGCATCGATCGGCTCGAACGCCTCAATTCCGACGACGAACGCCTGCGCAGCATTTCCACCGGGATCCATGAGCTGGATACAGCCATCACCGGGCTGAACCGTTCGGATTTAATTTTGCTGGCGGCCCGCCCAGGCATGGGCAAAACCAGTTTTGCGTTAAATATTGCCCGGCATGCTGCGGTAAAGGACAAGAAGCGGGTAGCGTTTTTTTCTTTGGAAATGACAAAAGAGCAGCTTACCTCCCGTCTGCTTTCGACGGAAGGGCTGATCGGCGGGACCAAGCGGCGTACCGGGAAGCTGGATGATAACGAATGGGTCCGTCTGATCGAAGCCGGCGACATCCTTTCCAAAACGGAACTCTATATCGACGATAACTCCGGCATTACTATCCCGGAAATGAAAGCCAAGCTGCGCCGTCTGAAAGAGGTCGATTTGGTGGTGATCGATTATTTACAGCTCATGTCCAGCGGCAAACGGATGGATAACCGTGTGCAGGAAATCTCCGAGATTACCCGCAGCCTGAAGATCCTGGCCAAAGAATTGAATGTGCCGGTTTTGACTTTGTCTCAGCTTTCCCGCGCCACCGAGAAGCGGGGCGCAGATCAGCGCCGGCCCATGCTTTCGGACCTGCGGGAATCGGGTTCCATCGAGCAGGATGCGGATATTGTCCTGTTCCTGTACCGGGAGGACTATTACGCTTCTGCCGACGCCCCCGACGAAAACACCGACCGCAACAAAGGCGAATGCATCGTGGCAAAAAACCGCCATGGCGAAACCAAAACGGTGCCGCTGCACTGGCAGGGAGAATTTATGCGCTTTACCTCCCAGGAGGTGATCCGCCGTGAACCGTGACGGGATCGCACGGATCTGCGGGAAAATCGAACGCGCGGTGCAGGAATTTTCCATGCTTCCTGCGGATACCCCCGTGATAGTCGGGTTTTCCGGCGGCGCGGATTCGACCGCCCTGCTGCATTATCTCGCGGAAATCCGGAACGTCCCGGTAACCGCCGCGCATATCAACCACCAACTGCGGGGGGAAGAATCCCAGCGGGATGAGCGGTGGGCGCAGGCGTTTTGCGAGGCCCGCGGGATCCCCGTGCGGGTGCATCGGGAAGACGTGGAGCGGACGGCCAGGGAGCACAGGCAGAGCGTGGAGGAACGCGGCCGGCAGGTGCGGTATGCATTTTTTCAGGAATTGGCGGGCCCGGCGGGGCGGATCGCCACGGCGCATACCGCATCCGACCAAGTGGAAACGGTGCTGTATCATCTGGCGAAAGGGACAGGGCATAAAGGGATGCAGGGAATTCCGCCGGTGCGCGGGAATATTGTGCGCCCCCTGTGTTTTTTGACCCGTGAAGAGGTAGAAGCCTATTGCCGGTGGTATGGCCTTGACTATGTGCAGGACAGCACCAATTTTTGCCGGGAATATACCCGCAACCGGATCCGGCTGGATGTGCTGCCCCTTTTGCGGGAGATCAACCCCAAAGTGGAGCAGGCGGTACTGCGATTGACGGGCCAGCTCCGGGAAGAGGAGGAGTATTTGCAGGGGCAGGCGGAAAAAGGGCTGCGCCAAGCCGCAACCCCTTTGGGCTACCGGGTGGATGATCTGCGGGAGCTGCCGCCGCCCTTGCTGGCCCGTGCGCTGGAGAAGATGGTACGGGAAGCGGGAGAAAAACAGGGGATGCATCCGCCCCGGCTGAGTGAGGAAAAAATCCGTGCGATGGGCGGGATATTGCGCAAGGGAATGGGAAAGGTTTCTTTAGGAAAAGGCTTTTCCTTTTGTGCGGAGCAAGGGGTTTCTTTTTTGATTTTGGGCAATTTGACGAAAAAAACGTGGAGATCTTCTGTTTTTCCTCCACAAACCTTCTCTTTTTTTGGAAAAATGGTGCGAGTTTCTCTGCGAAATTGTACAAAATCGAAGAATGAAATGGATTTTCATAATTTGTTATTTCATAATGCGGTAGATTATGATACAATAGCTAGTGACGCTATATGGCGGAATCGCCGCGAAGGGGATTTTTTTTCACCATGTGGACGGGGGATTACCAAACCGCTCAAAAAACTGTTCAATGAAGCGCATATCCTCCCTTCCCGCCGGGATCAGATTTTACTCCTGGAATCGTGCGGGAAAATTGCATGGCTGGAAGGATTTGGTCCGGCACAAGGGCATGAAATAACCGGGCATACCCGGCGGGCCCTGCAAATACAAATAACGGAGGGGACAGCGCCATGAGCACCCAAATGGAAGACATCCAGGAGATTGTATTTGCCCGCGAAGAATTAGCGGCCATTGTCGCCCGGCTGGGACGGCAGATTTCGCAGGACTACCAGGGCAAAAACCTGCTTTTGGTAGGGATCCTGCGGGGGGCTCTCCCTTTTTTGGCGGATTTGATGCGGGAGATTTCCATCCCCTGCCAGATGGACTGCATGATGCTTTCCAGCTACGGGGACAGCGCCCACAGCAGCGGGAAAGTCAACATGAAGCTGGACGTGACCCTGCCGGTCAAAGGGATGGATGTGTTAATTGTGGAGGATATTGTAGAGACAGGGATTACCCTGCACTACCTGTTGCAGCTATTCCAGGCCAGAGGAGCCGGCAGTGTTAAGATCTGCGCTTTGCTGGACAAGCCCGGATGCCGCAAGGTGGAACTCTCCGCGCAATATGTAGGTGCGTATCCTCCCAATGCGTTTCTTGTGGGATATGGTATGGATTATGCACAGAAATACCGGAATCTGCCCTATATCGGCGTACTCAAGCCCGAAATTTATCAGGACTCATCTCAACCCGCATTGTGATTGATTTTTAAGTAGATGCAACCAAGAGATGGGAAGGAGTGAAGAACAACTTTGAACAATAAAAAGACTCTTAGGAATCTTTTGCTGTATTTGGGAATCCCGATCGTGATTATTATTGTGATTGCATCCATCTACGGTACCCGGCGGACTTCCTCGCAGAAGTACTCGGAGATTATCAACCAGTTTGAACAGATGAACGTCCAGGAATATTCCATGGATCTGGGCAGCGGCGAGATGGTTATCC
>CAJFOO010000045.1 GCA_904397205.1 uncultured Clostridia bacterium | reverse complement strand
CTACCTTTTGTAACAAAAAATGTTGTGTTTTCCTGCCAGCCCTTTCCTTTACCCTTCCCCAACATAAATATAGAAAACAAAAAGGCTTGTCCGCACCGATGTGGCGGACAAGCCTTTTTGTTTTCTGCGCGGCCGCTGCTTCCCGCATTGGCCCGCTCTTATTCGACCGGAAAATTAAAATATGTATCCGGGTAAGGTTCCTCTTTTAAGGTATAATGCCACCATTCACAAGGGTATGCTACAAACCCGCTGGCTTCCATAATGGAGCGCAGAAGCCTGCGGTTCTCGGCTTCTTTTGGGGAAACCTCTCCCGCGTCATGATGGGAACGCACATCCATAAAATCAAACCCGCCTCCCATGGGTACCAGTTCCCCACTCATTTTATTATACAGTGTGAGATCGACCGTCCCGCCCCGGCTATGGGCAGACCTCTCGGCAATATACCCTTTGCGGATCAGATCCGCTTTATGTATATTCGGATAGTATCGCTGTTTTGCCTCCTCTTGTTCGGGCTGTCCGGCCCAGTGCAAAAACGATTCCACCGCCCGGCTGGGACGGTATCCATCCCAAAGGAGCAGGCCATATCCCAAGGAAGACGCCATTTCCTGCGCTTTGGCAATCCCTTTCCCCAGAGCTTCTGTACCGACAATCCGGTTGCTGGCATACCCTTCCACCGGTTTCCCAGTGAAGTTGTCCCATGTGGCGTATTTCGCGTCCCACCGGATCCCTTTTGCTGCTTCATCTATATATACAAATCCCTGTTCCATAAAAACTATCCTTTCCTCGCCCATGCGATCATCCTGTCCAGCACGGCGGATAATCCCAGCCCCGCCGCCGCCATCATCCGGGGATACCGGCTATAGGCGGTAAACCCCGGGAAAGTATTGACTTCATTGAGCAGAATTCTTCCGTCGGGTTTTAAAAACATATCCACACGCGCCAGCCCTTCACAGCCCAAAGCACGGTAGATGGCTTTGGCAGTTTCCTGTATCTGTAACGATACGTCCGCAGAAAGCGGCGCGGGCACAAGGACCGCGGCATTCTGCGAACCCTGTTCGGGATGCGGCTCTTGATGGATGCGGAAAAACCCATGCGACAGGGAAATTTCGTCCACCGCGCCAACCGTCAGCTCCTCCCCGCTTCCCAGCAAAGCGCAGCCGACTTCCCGCCCTTCCACGGCTTCTTCCACCAGCACCTTCGTATCATACTGCAGCGCGATGCGGAAGGCTTCCGGGAAATCCTCTTTACGGGTCACTTTGCTCACCCCAAAGGAGGAACCCGAGCGCGCGGGCTTGACAAACACCGGGTAGGAAAACGGCGATGCGTCAGGAATCGGCCCACCGGAATAAACAGAAAACTCCGGGGTGGGGATGCCCGCCTGCCGGGCTGCCATATACGCTAACGATTTATCCATGCACAGAACAGAGCTCTCGATACCGCATCCCACATAGGGAATACCGCTGAGCTCCAGCAGCCCCTGGATCGCCCCGTCCTCCCCCGTCTTCCCATGGATAACCGGCAAAACGACGTCCACCCGCAGGACCCGGTACCGGCCGTCCTCCAGGCACACAAGGCCGTGGATGCTCCGGTCGGGAGAGAGTACCGCACGGGCTGCCGGCTGGTTCTCCCAGTCCGGCGCGGGCCGTTCACACCGTTTCCACTCCCCCTCCTGCGTGATCCCGATGTATACCGGCTCGTATTTTTCCAAATCCAAATGCGCGGCAATCTCCATGGCGGATTTCACCGATATGGGATGCTCTTCCGAACATCCGCCAAACAGTACGCAAACCGTTACTTTATCCATGCTTCCGACTCCTTTCCAAATTGCAGGCAGTTGATGAGGGTATTTTCCACGCAGTCCTGCAAAGCGCGGCCTGTGTAATAGGCGGTATGCGGGGTGATCAGCACATGGGGGAACGCCCGTAATTTCGCCGCCCAGATATCCTGCAAATCCTTCCCCCGGCAATCCCGGTAAAAGATCCCGCTTTCCCCTTCCAGAACGTCCAGCGCCGCGCCGCCGATTGTCTTTTCGTTCAGCGCATGGAACAGGGCCTTGGTATCGATCAATGCCCCGCGCCCCGTGTTGACAACCAGCGCCGTCCGTTTCATTTTCCTAAGCCGATCCGCGTTCAAAAAATGATAGGTTTCCGCAGACAGCGGCAGATGCAGGGACAGGATGTCGCTTTGCACCAGCACTTCCTCCAAAGCCGCATATTCCGGGAAAGGCTGGGGATGGCGGTCAAATGCCAGGATGCGGCACCCAAAGCCGCGCAGCTTGTCGATCACAGCACGGCCAATCCGTCCGGCGCCGACAATCCCCACCGTCATTTCCCGCAGTTCCCTCCCCCTGCCCGGCAAACGGAAATCCTGCGCAGCGCACCGCTGGAGGATCTGCGGCATATGGCGCAGCAGCATCAACATCAGCAGGACGGTATATTCCGCTACGCTGTCCGGGGAATACGCGACGTTGCCCACGCAGATCCCCAAGGCCCTGGCGCTTTCCCGGTCAATATGATCCACCCCCGCACTGCGTGTCGAGAGGTATTGCACCCCGGCTTTCCGCAGCGCATATAAAATGGGTTTCGTGACGGCCGTCTTGTGATCCACGCTGACACACCGGCTGCCTCCCGCCATCCCGATCGCTTCTTGTGAAATGGGCTCGCGGATCAGGAGGGGCGACACGCCGAACCGGGAAGACATTTGCCGGAATACCGCCTCCTCTTCCGGTGCGCATCCATAAACCGTCAGTATTCTGTTCTGCATATGGCACACTCCTTTCCCCTGCGGATTGGGACAAAAGAAAGTCCCCCGCCCGGTACTCTTATCGTACCAGAACGGGGGACGGGATGTTTCTTTATTTTGTGCGAAAAATCTGCCGGTTCCCTGAAAAAAATCATACGGTTTTCTGACAATGGTACGGCAATGCGATCGTAAACGCAATGCTTTCTTCCGCGCTTTCGGCGGAAATGGTCCCGCCGTGCAGCTCCACGATTTCTTTTACAATTGCAAGCCCCAGCCCGGCCCCTCCCGTCGTGCTAGCCCGGGAAGAATCCAGACGGAAAAACTGCTCGAAAATCCGATCCAGTTTTTCCTTTGGGATCGTCTTGCCATGGTTTTTCACAAAGATTTCCACTTTGTCCTGCACAACCCGCATTTGCAGCAGAATATCGGTTTGCGGATAACTGTAATTCACGGCGTTGCGGATCAAATTATCCAGGACGCGCTGCATTTTATCCGGATCGCAGACAAGATGCACCTCCGGTTCCAGACGCAAATCCCAAGATAATTCTTTTTCCGACAGAACGGGCTGGAATTCATAGGCAATTTGTTCGATCATCCGCGTGAAATGGATATTCTCCGTCTCCAACGTGAGACGCGTCAGGCTGAACCGGGTAATATCAAACAGTTCGTTGATCAAATCCTCCAGCCGCTCGGCTTTCCGGCAGGCAATGCCGAGGTATTTTTCCTGCAATGCGGGAGAAATCTGGGGTTCATCCCGCAATAACGTCAAGTAACCGATCACGCTGGTCAACGGGGTTTTCAGATCGTGGGCTAAATATACAATCAGATCGTTTTTCCGCTGCTCTGCCTCTTTGGCTTCCATCGCCCGGCGGAACGACTGTTCCCGCAGGAAATTCAAATCGACTTCCACGCTTTTCAATTTTTCCGGCAGGGCAATGGGGGTTTTCTCCTGCGAGACCATCTGCTTGGAAGCCGCTACCACCTCGTCTACATACCGCAGGGCTTTTTTCATATATATCCCGCTGATGACGGCGCTGCCGCCGAGGAGAAAAACCGGGAACAGGATCCAGAAATTCTGCGACACCCAATATAAAACCGGATACAGGGGTTCATCCCCGTGCCAGATGAACGACTGCGACCAGAGGAGTACCGCTACAGGAACGGCGATGGACACCACACAAAAAAGCAAAAAGACCAGGACATACTGGCGGAAAAGCTGGCGGGATACCGTGCTCTTGCGGCGGGGTGGTTTAGCGGCTGCGTGCCGATGTTTATTCAATGGTATACCCTACCCCCCATACGGTTTTGATAAATTTTGGCTTCCTGGCCGGTTCCTTCATTTTTTCCCGCAGCCGGGCGATGTGCGCCATAACGGTATTGTTATTGTCCAGATACTTTTCTCCCCACACCTGTTCGAATAATTCCTCTGAGGAAACAACTGTACCTTTCCGGCTGCATAAATACCAGAGGATATTGAATTCGATGGGCGTTAAGTTTAAATCCTTTCCATACAACGTACATTTATGGCTGTCTTTGCAAATATACAGCCCGGAAATATCAAATTCTGTTTTCCGGCCTTCCTTCGCCGTCCCGGTATTGTACTGCGTATACCGCCGCAGCTGGGTTTTCACCCGCGCAACCATTTCCAGCGGATTAAACGGCTTGGTAATATAATCGTCCGCACCGACAGTCAGCCCCTGGATTTTATCCCCGTCTTCTATTTTTGCCGTCAGCATAATAATTGGAAACATATACTCTTCCCGGATTTTCCGGCACAACCGGAATCCATCCATATCCGGCAGCATCACGTCGAGCAGGGCCAGGCTGATCGGATGCTGTTGCAGACAGGCAAGGGCATCCGCCGCATTATAAAATTTGAATACCCGGTATCCGTCGTTCTGGAGATATACTTCCACCAAATCGGCGATCTCCTGTTCATCATCGACCACAAGAATGTTGTTCTGCACCGTATTCCTCCTTGATTCTTCGCCTGGCGGCAGGCAGTTCGGCGGGCAAGGCCCGCGGCAAATCCACGCCTGGCGGCGGGCAGATCACGCACATCCCCAGGGGAATCCGCTTTGCCTGCCCTGCCCGCGATTCTCATCTTCTCCGGTTATTATACCACGCCTGGCGGCGGGCAGATCGCGCACATACCGGGGGAATCCGCTTTGCCTGCCCTGCCCGCGATTCTCATCTTCTCCGATTATTATACCACGCCTGGCGGCGGGCAGATCGCGCACATACCAGGGGAATCCACTTTGCCTGCCCTGCCCGCGATTCTCATCTTCTCCGGTTATTATACCACACTATGGATCGATTTTCTTCGTTTTTCCTTACAAAACCATGACGATTTTCAATATTCCCTCTAATGTACATTTTCTTCTTTTCCCTTGATAATGGAAATCCCCTGTCTCCGGAAATTCACACCGGAAACAGGGGATTCTATCGTATGAAGCAGTTACCTGCTGTTATCTTTGTCCTTGAGAAGCCGATTGGTTCGCCCACCAGCTTGTGTCGCGGGTCGCTACACCGCTGGAAGCCACGCCTTCCGCTACGTCGATCTTCACCGAGGCGCGTGCTACTGCTTTGTTTTCCTGCATCACTTCATACACGATCCAGCATGTACCCGTATTTTTCCCCGTCACCCGGAAGTTGCCATTCTCCAGTTGTTCCAGATTGACGATAGAACCGGTGCGGGAATCCGTTACGCGCAACGTCCCGTCCCGGAACATCTGCTGTACCTGTGAGCCGGAAAGTACGTTGCCTTCCCCATCTGTGAGCACTACCCCAATATCGTAGACATTCCCCGGAGCCATCCGGTAGTTGACCGTATCCAGCGTGATGGACCCGCCTTTCGGATACACCACCACATCCATCGTTACGGTTTCGCCGTTATAGGCTGCGGTAATCTTCGCTTCTCCTGCACCGTGGGTCGTCACGCGGTACTTTGCCCCGCGGGTATCATTGGCATCGTACAGTGCAACCGTCGCCACGGTTTCATCCGAACTGGTCACCGTAATATTGTCCGTATCGTTGTTCCCCTCCACCAGAAAATCGTATTCCGAGATGCCGTCGATCATATACACGCTCTGTGTATCCAGCGTTACGCGGCTTCCTCCAGGTTCATCCGTGGTATCGTCGGGCTGAGGATTCGGGATGGTAGATCCGCCAGGATTGGGGGCAGGATCTGGGTCTGGCGTCGGATCTGTCAGTTCCGCTTCAAAGATGGCCTTGACCGTTACAGGTTCTCCCGGCATCGTGAAGGTATTTCCCTCAATGACGATATCCTCAGGTACTACCTGCCATTCCTTGAACCGATACCCTTCCTTTGGCTCGGCGGTCAGTGTAACCTCTTCCCCTTCTTTGGCGGAAGTCACCGAAGCCTGTGCCGTCCCGTTACCATCATTCTCCACCGTCACAGTGTACGCAGCCGGCTGGATCGGTGTACCGGGAGCCACCACCGTTACGATAGCAGAGGACTTCTTCGAAGAATCCACCTGGGAAACCGCTGTCACCGTGAGGGTGGATGCCGTCTCGTCCGCACCGACGGTCAGCAGGCCACCCTGCGAAATGGACGTCCCTGCCGACTGGTGACCCGAAACGCTCCAGTTTACTGCCTGGCTGGCGCCGTTTGCCACGTCTACCGTTGCTGTAAACTTCTGGGTCTTGCCCTGCTCCACCGTTGCGGAAGCTGGGGTAACCGTCACGCGGTTCACCTGCGGCTTATCCGGATCCGTGCCAATGTTCAGGGTGGAAGGTATATCCATCAACACCTTACTGGAATCGGCAACCGTATACTCCCCTTCGATGAGCTTTTTGTAAGAAACGTTTTGCAGCTTGCCGTTCTTTATTGTGACCGCGCCTCCCTGGCGATTGTCGATAATGTGTGCGTCCTGGGCTTGGGTAACCGTGCCGTTTGGGCCGGATCCGTAGGTATCTTTTGCCGGGTCATAGGCACTGTCGTCCAGCAGCAGGCTGCCGGCAGAGGTAATAGAAATCAGCGCGTCCGCCGTGTTCCCTTCGATCGCTTTCCCGTTTAAATCCAGAATGATTTCTTTATCGATGGCCAGGGGTGACGTG
>CAJFOO010000044.1 GCA_904397205.1 uncultured Clostridia bacterium | reverse complement strand
TCTACTGCAATGAGGTGCTCAATGCAACCTTATCCCAGGCCCTGGCTGCTTTCCATTTGCTGCGGCTGCCGCATTACTCGTCGATTGTAGAGAATATCCTGGAGCAGGGTCTGCCTGCCATGCAAAAGAAATTGTTGTTCGAAAAGGAGAAAAAAGAGCATGTCCGATCCGTATAAGGTACTTGAAATATCGCCTGACGCGACCGACGACCAGGTGAAGGAAGCATACCGGAAAATGGCGAAAAAATACCACCCGGATAACTATGCGGGGAGCCCTCTTTCGGATTTAGCGAACGAAAAGATGAAAGAGGTCAATGAGGCCTACGATCAGATTATGGCGCAGCGCAAGGGAGGGGGCGCCGGGAGCAAATCCGGCGGATACAGCGGCGGGGCCGGATATGCGGGGAGCAATCCGAACTCCAGCTTTCAGGACGTGCGCAGCCTGATCATGTCGGGACGGATTGCCGATGCGGAACAGATTCTCAACGGCGTGCCGATGGACCGGCGCAATGCGGAATGGTATTTTTTGAAGGGCACGGTTTTGTACCGGCGCGGATGGCTGGAAGAAGCGTACAACCATTATTCCAGAGCCGCACAGATGGAACCGAGCAACCCGGAATATCAACAGGCATTTAACCAGATCAATATGCAGCGCCGCGGGGCGTACGGGGGGTATAACCCGAATATGCGGCGGAGCGCCGGAGGGTGCTCGGCCTGCGATATGTGCTGCGGCCTGATGTGTATGGACAGCTGCTGCGAATGCATGGGCGGCGACTGCATCCGCGGCTGCTGACCGGCTAAGGAGGGAAGAGATGAAGCACACCATCCGGCTGGCCTTTTGCAGCATGGGGGCGGCGCTGGCCACCGTGCTTATGCTTTTGACGGGGTTGTTCCCGTTTGCTACCTATGCCCTGCCGGGGCTGGCAGGGGTTGTGGGGATTGCCCTGGTGATCGAGTGTGGGATTGGCTGGGCCTTGTCTTCCTATGCGGCCAGTGCGGCGCTTTCCCTTTTTGTATCCCCGGATAAGGAAGCGGCGCTGATTTATGTGCTGTTTGCGGGGTATTATCCCATTTTGAAAGCGCTGTTTGAAAAAATCCGGCTGCGCCTGGTGGCTTACCTTTGCAAATTTGCCTTGTTTAATGCGTCCGTCATTGCGGCGTATTTCCTGGCGGTGTATGTGGTGGGCGTCCCGGCGGAATCCTTCCAGATTTTTGGGGCTTCCCTGCCGTGGGTCCTTCTTTTGATTGGCAATGTCGTATTTCTGCTGTATGATTTTGGTTTATCCAGTCTGGTCGTTTTATATTACCGCCGGTTCCATCCGCTTTTCGGGAAATGGACAAAAAAATAAGATCTCCTGCTTGAGACGATTCCTGCGCTGCTTTACAGAGGCGGCGTTTTTTTGAGGTTTTTTTCAAGAAAAATGAATAGAGAGCGGTCAATTCCTGCAAAAAAAGCGAATGTTCACATTTTAGTGCTTGATTTTTGCAGGATTCCCCGGTACACTAGTAAGTAAAGAAAAAGCTTTGCGGCTTTCCCCGTCTGCGGCCACGGCCAGGCAGGGAAAACGGCGCCGGACAGGAAGAGGGTGGTTTTTATTGTGAATGATCAGCTTACCGTGCGGATTAAACGGAATATGCCGGGGTTTTCCAAAGGGCAGAAACTCATTGCCAACTATATTATGGAGCATTATGATAAAGTGGCTTTTATGACGGCCTCCAAGCTGGGGGCTACCGTGGGGGTCAGTGAATCGACGGTGGTCCGTTTTGCCACGGAGATTGGGTATGCGGGTTATCCGGAGCTGCAGCGGGCCATGCAGGAGATGATCCGCAGCAAGATGACCTCGGTGCAGCGTCTGGAGATGACCTCCCGCAGTTTGGAACGTTCCCGGGTGCTGGACGCGGTGTTCACGCAGGATATTGATATTCTGCGCCGCACGATGGAAGAGGTTTCCCGGGAGGTGTTTGATCAGGTGGCGCAGGCCATTGCACAGGCCCGCCGGGTATATATTTTGGGCGCGCGCAGTTCGCTGGCCCTGGCCACGTTTTTATCTTACTATTTCCATTTGATTTTAGAAGATGTGCAGTTGGTCGACGTGACCAGCGAAGCGGAAATGTTTGAGCATATGATCCGCATCGGGCCGTCCGACGCCGTGATTGGGATCAGTTTCCCGCGGTATTCGCACAAGGCGGTCAAGGCCATGCGGTTTGCCGCTTCCCAGGGGGCGAAGGTGGTGGCGATTACCGACAGCAGCACCTCGCCGTTGGCAGAGACGGCAACGCATGTGCTGTTTGCCCGCAGCGATATGGTATCCTTTGTGGATTCGCTGGTTGCCCCCCTGAGTCTGATCAACGCGCTGATTGTGGCCACGGCCCTGAAACGGGAAGAGGATGTGGCAAACGTATTCCAGAAGCTGGAAGATATCTGGGATGAATACAGCGTATACGAAAAGGTGGATGAAGCGATCAATTGAGCCAGGACAAAAAACAGGCAGATACTCCTTATGATGTGGTAGTGGTGGGCGGCGGGGCTGCGGGGATGATGGCGGCCGGCACGGCTGCCGGGCGGGGCTGCCGCACGCTGCTGGTGGAAAAAAATCCCCGTTTGGGGCGCAAGCTCCTCATCACCGGCAAAGGGCGGTGCAACATCGCCAATCGCTGCGACGCAGCGGCTGTCATTGCTTCCACCCCGTCCAACGGCCGGTTTTTATACGGCGCAGTGTCCCGGTTCCCGCCGGAAGAGGTGATCCGCTTTTTTGAAGAACAGGGCCTGCCGGTGAAAACCGAGCGAGGGAACCGGGTGTTCCCGCAGTCGGACGAGGCGAAGGACGTCGTGGATACGCTGGCCCGCTTTGTCCAAACGAGCGGGGCGCGGGTGAAGACAGGCACGGTGACAGGGCTTTGCATGGAAGACGGCAGGGTAACCGGCGTGCTGCTGGAAGGGGGCGGGGAGATCCCGGCCCGGCAGGTGATTGTCTGCTGCGGAGGGCTTTCCTATCCCCGTACGGGCTCCACAGGGGACGGCTACCGGCTGGCCCGGCAGGCCGGGCACACGGTCACGGCGCTGCGCCCGTCGCTGGTGCCGCTTGTGGCATACGGGCAGGATTGCCCGGCAATGCAGGGGCTGGCGCTGAAGAATGTATCCATCCAGGTATATGATGGGAAAAAACAACACATCCTATATGAAGATTTTGGAGAAATGCTGTTCACTCATTTTGGGGTTTCGGGCCCGATCGTTTTGAGTGCCAGCAGCCATATGCGGGAGATGGAGCCGGGCAGATACCAGATTCTCCTCAACGTGAAGCCCGCGTTATCCCCGGAACAGCTGGACGCCCGGCTGCGCAGGGATTTGGAAAAACACCAGAACCGCGATTTTTTGAATTCCCTGTCGGAGCTGCTGCCGCGCAAGATGATCCCGGTGATGGTGTCCCGTTCGGGCATCCCTCCCGATACCAAATGCCATCAGGTTACCCGGGAGCAGCGCCGGGGATTTGCACAATTGCTGCAGCGTTTTCCCATTCGTATTGAAGGGTTCCGCCCGGTGGAAGAAGCGATTGTCACGTCGGGCGGGGTGTGCGTCAAGGAGATCGATCCCAAGACAATGCAGTCCAAGCTCGTTTCGGGCTTGTATTTCGCGGGGGAAGTGCTGGATGTGGATGCGTATACCGGCGGGTTTAACCTGCAAATCGCTTTTTGTACGGGCCGGCTGGCCGCCCAGTCGGTCACGTCATTCTAAGAGAGAAAAGGGGTTGCGAACATGATTGCAGTGGCTATTGACGGCCCCGCGGGAGCGGGGAAAAGTACCATTGCCCGTACCGTTGCGAAGAAGATGGGGTTGCTGTATGTGGATACCGGCGCGCTGTACCGCACCGTTGGATTGTATATGATCCGCCGCGGGATACCGCCGGACGATGCGTGCCGGGTACGCGAGGCAGTCCAGGACGGCGGGATGGAAATCCGGCTGGCCTTCCAAAACGGGGAGCAGCGCGTGCTCCTGTGCGGGGAGGATGTTACCCAGGAGATCCGCACACCCGAAGTATCGATTGCTTCCTCCCAGGTGTCCGCCGTGCCGGAGGTGCGCAGGTTCCTGTTTTCCCTGCAGCGGGATCTGGCAAAGGAACATTCGGTGATCATGGACGGCCGGGATATCGGTACGGTGGTGCTGCCCTGGGCGCAGGTGAAAATTTTCCTGACGGCTTCCCCCGAAGAACGGGCAAACCGGCGGTGGAAGGAATTGCAGGAAAAGGGAGAGGCGGCGGATTACGCGCAGGTTTTGTCCGACATCCAGCGCCGGGACGAAAAGGATTCTACCCGGGCGATTGCCCCCCTGACGCCGGCGCCGGACGCGGAGACGGTAGATACCTCCCGCCTGACCCTGGAAGAAGCGGCGCAGATGGTAGAATCGCGGATCCGGGCGGCGCTGCCGCAGGAATAAATCTACCGAAAGGCGGTGGAGCATGAAGAAACAGAGGGAAACCTTTTGGTATTGGTTTGGAAAAAAATTTGCGACCCCCATCTTCCGGATCCTGTTTCCCGTGCGGGTGAACAATCCCGAGCGGATTTTGGAAAAAGGGCCGCTTGTTGTGTGCAGCAACCATGTGTGCATGAAGGATCCGATCTACCTGGCTTTATACCCCAAGCGGCAGATGTTCTACATGGCGAAAAAGGAGCTGTTTGATCACAAACTAGTGGGCTTTATTCTGCGCCGGCTGGGTGCGTTTGCCATTGAGCGGGGGACGGGCGATACCGGTAAGGCCAAGCAGATTTTAGGCGGCGGCGGGGCGGTGGGCATCTTTATTGAGGGCACCCGATCCAAAGACGGCAAGCTCGGCCGTCCCAAAAACGGGGCGGTGATGCTGGCGCATGAGTTCCACGCCCCGATCCTGCCGGTATGCATCACCACGCCGACCGGGCTGCCGCCCAAGAATTTTGAGCGGGTCATCCTGTCGTACGGGGAGGTAATCCAGCCCGAAGAGCTTGGCATCCGGGAAGGGACGCCTTCGGAGTACCGGCAGGCCAGCCGGATGGTGATGGATCGGATTGCCCAGCTGCGCGCCCGGGATGAGGAAACCTTCCGGCGGGAACGGGAAGCCAAAGCGGCAAAGTAAACGCAGAATACGGCGGCGTATTACATACCCTACAGAGAGGAAGATGTGTGATGCTGTACCGCTTTGGCCGCCGCCTGCTGGGCCCTTTTTTCCGCGGGATGTACCGCATGAACATCCAGGGAAGGCAGCATATCCCGCAGGAAGGCAAGCTGATTTTATGCTGCAACCACCAGTCGCTGCTGGATCCCTGCCTGCTGTCGATTGCCGTGCCCAAACGGCAGGTATATTACATGGCGAAGTCGGAGCTGTTTGAAAACCATGGCAAATGGTTTGGCGGCCTGCTGCGCCGGCTGGGGGCGTTCCCCGTGCGGCGGGATACGGGCGATACCGGCTCCATGCGGCGGGCCCGGGAGCTGCTGGAAGAAGGGAAAATCCTCGGGATTTTTCCGCAGGGCCGGTGTGTCAAGAACGGGGTACCTTTCCAGCCAAAAGCCGGGGCGGCGGTGATTGCGGCAAAAACCGGGGCGGATATCCTGCCCGCCTGCATTTACTCCCAGGGGAAAATTCGTTTGTTCCGGCGGGTGACGGTACGGTTTGGGCCGGTGATCCCGTTTTCCCAGATGGAAGAAAGCCTGCACACCCGCGCCGGGATGAAGCAGGCGGCTGGCCTGCTGGCCCAGCGCATCAATGGTTTATTGGAGGAAAAATATTGAAAACGATTACCGTTGCACAATCTGCGGGGTTCTGCTTTGGGGTGGACCGCGCCGTCCAAATGGTATACCATCTGCTGGAGGAAGGGAAAAAGGTATGCACCCTGGGCCCGATTATCCACAACCCGCAGATGATTGCCGAGCTGGAAAGCAAGGGGGTGGAAATCCTCCAAACGGTGGACGAGGCCCCGCCCGGCAGCACGGTGGTGATCCGCGCGCACGGGGTGCCGCGCAGCACCCTGGATCGCATGGACAGCCTTCGGCTGGATTATGCCGACGCCACCTGCCCGTTTGTGTCTAAAATCCACGCCCTGGTATCGGAGGCGTCCGCGCGCGGGGACAACGTGTTTATCATCGGCAACCCCAAGCATCCCGAGGTGCAGGGCATCCAGGGGCACTGTACTACCCCATGTTTTATTTTTCAAAGCAGCCAGGAATTGGAAAAATTCACAAAAGAATTTCCACAATATTCCGCGGAGCCTGTGACAATTGTTGCACAAACTACGTTTAATGTCTCGGAATGGGAAAATTGTTTGAAAATCATTAAAAAGGTATATACAAAAGCAACAATTTTTGATACAATATGTAATGCAACTGTAACTCGTCAAACGGAAGCGGTGGATTTAGCAAAACGATCGGATTTAATGATCATTATCGGAGGGAAAGAAAGCTCCAATACCGCGAAACTTTATGACGTATGTGCGGGGATATGCGCTACATACTTGATCGAATCGGCGGACGAGCTTCCGCAGGAAGCGGTGAGGAAAGCGCAAAATATCAGCATTACCGCGGGTGCTTCTACACCCGCAACCATAATAAAGGAGGTACTTGATACCATGACAGTGATTCATGAGCCAGAACAAATGGAGGAGACCAGCTTTGCGGAGATGCTCGAAGAATCTCTCAAAAGTTTAAATACAGATGAGAAGGTACGCGGCGTTGTTGTAGCGATTGCTCCCAATGAAGTACAGGTGGACGTAGGCAGGAAGCAGGCCGGATTTATCCCGGCAAGCGAACTGTCTTCCGATCCCAACGTCAAGCCGGAAGACGTAGTAAAAATCGGCGACGAGCTGGATCTGCTCATTATGCGCACCAACGATCAGGAGGGCACCATCATGCTTTCCAAAAAGCGTCTGGACGCGCAAAAGGGCTGGGAAGTCATTATGAATGCCGAAGAGGAAGGCACCGTCCTCAAAGGCGTGGTGACGGAGGTCATCAAAGGCGGCGTGATTGCCGTGACAAACGGTGTGCGCGTGTTCATTCCCGCTTCGCAGGCTACGGCTTCCCGCGGGGAACCGCTCGAGGATCTGCTCAAGAAGGAAGTGGAATTCCGCATCATTGAGGTAAACCGTTCCAGAAGACGTGCCGTCGGTTCGATCCGCTCCGTCCTCAAGGACGAACGCAAGGCGCTGGCAGACAAATTCTGGGAGACCGCCGAGGTAGGCAAGGAATACACCGGCACGGTCAAATCCCTGACCGCATACGGCGCGTTTGTGGATTTGGGCGGCATCGACGGGATGGTACACATTTCCGAGCTTTCCTGGAACCGCATCAAGCATCCGTCCGAGGTGATGAATGTCGGCGATACCGTAACGGTGTATATCAAAGCCCTGGATCCCGAAAAGGGCAAGATCTCGCTCGGCTACAAGAAGGAAGAGGACAACCCGTGGGAGATCCTCCGGCGCGAATACCCGGTGGGTACGGTCTGCGACGTAAAAGTGGTAGGCATGACGGCATTTGGTGCGTTTGCCCGGATTATCCCCGGCATTGACGGCCTGATCCACATTTCCCAGATTGCCGATCACCGGGTAGAAAAGCCCCAGGACGTCCTGAAGATGGACGAAGTGGTCAAGGCGAAGATTACCGACATTGATTTTGACAAAAAGCGTGTCAGCTTATCGATCCGCGCCACCTTGGAACCCAAGGAAGCAGCGGAAGAAGAGCAGACCGAAGCATAATGACGCAGCATCCCTTCCGGGAACCGCGGTAGGGACGAGCAGCCGGTTTATCCCAAAGGCGCAAAGAACTTTCTTTGTGCCTTTTTGTGGTGCCGGAAAGGTATGGAACCCCCTCTGCCTGCATAGGAATCTAGGTAGGGGGGATGGATTTGAAACGATGGAGAAGGATGCGGCCGCGTCGTTCGCGGCGCGCTGGCCGGCGGCCCATGCGGCGGAGCACCAAAATCAAATTGATTGTGGCTGGAGCGGTTTTCCTGGCGTTGTTTTTATTTGTCAGCCTCCAGCTTCGCCCTATGATCCAGTCTGTGACCAATACCATAGCCAAGCAGGTAGCGACGACCGCTATCCACAATACCGTGGTGGAGCAGCTGGAACAAAACCCGCTCAAATATGAAGATTTTGTCAATATCCAGCGGGACGGGAATGGGAATATTACGACCATTACCACCAATATGACCAATATCAACGCGCTGAAATCAAAAATTGCCCTGGCTATCCAGGAGGAACTGGGGGAAAGCTATACCCAAACGGGCATCCCGCTTGGGACGCTGACGGGCAGTGATTTGCTGCGGGGCTATGGGCCGAAGGTGCCTGTGCGGATCAGTATTGCGGGGAATGTTTCCGTGGAACTCAAGAGCAGCTTTGAATCGGCGGGGATTAACCAGACCCGGCACCAGATTTATATGGAAATCCGTACGAGCGCGTATTCGTACCTGACGGGGATGTCGTCCACCACGGAGGTTTCCACCGACGTGGCTGTGGCGGAAACCGTCATCGTTGGGGAAGTGCCGCAAATGTTTGCAAACCTCGGCGGGCTGAGTGAAACGCTCACCCAGGCCGCCCAGGGAACCGCTTCCCAGGCAGGATGAGAAAAGCAGGAGGGATAGGATGGAACAGGCAGAGGCAGAAAAAAGGATCGAGAGCCTGCGGGCACAAATCCGCTACCATAACCAGAAATATTACATGGAAGATCAGCCGGAAATCGACGATTATGCCTACGATATGCTGCTGCGGGAACTCGAACAGCTGGAAGAAGCGTTCCCCGCCCTGGTGACGCCGGATTCCCCTACCCAGCAGGTGGGGGGGAAGGCGCTCAACCGGTTTACCCCCGTAGAGCACGCGGTCCCTATGGAAAGCCTGCACGATTCCTTTTCGGAAGAAGAATTGTGGGATTTTGACCGGCGGGTCCGCGCAGTGGCAGACGATCCGGTCTATGTGGTGGAGCCCAAAATTGACGGCCTTTCGGTTGCCGTGGAGTACCGCGACGGCTTGTATTTCCGGGGATCGACCCGCGGGGACGGCCAGGTGGGGGAAGACGTGACGGAAAACATCCGCACGATCCAATCCCTCCCCAAAAAACTGCGGCAGCCTATCCCTTATCTGGAAGTACGGGGGGAAGTGTACCTGTCGGAAAGCGGGTTTGAAGCCCTTTGCGCCCGGCAGGAAAACAACGGCGAACCGCCGTTCAAAAACCCCCGCAACGCGGCGGCGGGTTCCCTCCGGCAAAAGGATCCGGTGGTGACGGCTTCCCGCGGATTGGATATTTTTGTTTTCAATATCCAGCAGATCGAAGGGAAGACCTTTTCCAGCCACGCGCAGTCGCTGTTGTTTTTGGAAGAGCTGGGATTCCCGGTCGTACCCTGCCGCGCGGTGTGCCGTTCCATGGAAGAAGCGGTGGAGCAGGTACGGCAGATTGGGGAGCTGCGCGGGACGCTGGATTTTTCTTTGGACGGCGCGGTGGTGAAGGTCGACGATTTTGCGCAGCGGGAACTGCTGGGCAGTACGGCCAAATTCCCGAGATGGGCGGAGGCGTATAAATACCCGCCGGAAGAAAAGCCCACCCGTCTGCTGGATATTGAGGTGAACGTGGGACGGACCGGCGTGCTTACCCCCATCGGCGTCTTTGCGCCGGTTTCCCTGGCGGGGACCACAGTGAGCCGGGCCACGCTCCATAACCAGGATTTTATCACGGAAAAAGGCATTGCCGTGGGGGATACGGTGATCCTGCGCAAAGCGGGGGAAATCATCCCGGAGGTGGTTTCTGTCCTGGAACATCAGCCGGGCGTGCCGGCGTTTCAGCTTCCGTCTTTTTGCCCTTCCTGCGGGGAACCGGTTTTGCGGGCGGACGGGGAAGCCGCTGTGCGGTGTACGAATCTCGACTGCCCGGCACAGCTGCTGCGACATTTGATCCACTTTACCAGCCGGGACGCCATGGATATTGAAGGGTTGGGTCCGGCGGTGATCGAACAGCTGGTACAGCGCGGGCGCATTGCTTCTTCGGCGGATCTCTACGATCTGCGGCCGGGGGATATTGCGGATCTGGAACGCATGGGGGAAAAATCGGAAGCGAACCTTCTGCAGGCGCTGGAGCGATCCAAACAGAACGACGTATACCGGCTGCTGTTTGCATTCGGTATCCCGCATATTGGGCTGAAGGCGGCCAAATTGCTGGCGGGCCATTTCCACACGATGGATGCGGTCGCGTCCGCCAGTGTGGAAGCGATGTGCGAGATAGAAGGGTTCGGGCAGATCATGGCCGAAAGCGCGGCGGCATTTTTTGCCCTGCCCCATACCAAGGAACTGCTGGAACGGTTCCGGAAAGCGGGGCTGAATATGGCCTCTAAAGCGCAGGTGGAAGATCTCCGCTTCCAGGGGAAAACCTTTGTGCTGACCGGGACCCTGCCAACCCTGACCCGTGCGCAGGCCACCGCCCTGATTGAGAAATTTGGCGGGAAGGCTTCCTCGAGCGTATCCAAGAAGACGTCGTATGTGCTGGCCGGGGAGGAAGCGGGCAGCAAGCTGGAAAAAGCGCGCCAGCTTGGCGTACCTTTGCTGGGGGAAGCGGAATTTTTAGCCATGCTGGAATAAATCCCAAAATTTTAAAAGACTGTTGCTTCGGCAGCAGTCTTTTTTGTTTTGGGAAAATCTGTGCGGGTTGGTTCTTTTTTTGCGGCCTTGTCCATATGATGGAAGTATAGAAAGGGGACAAGGGACATGGAACAACGGTATGAAGAAGCCATTCAGGCAGCCGGCGCCCGGCTGCGCCAGTATTTGGAGAATGTGCCGCCGCGGATGCAGGAACAAACACAGGAGATCCGGCTGGGAGCCGGGCGGCCGGTCCTGCTGTTTACGGGGGAGGCCTCGTATTTTCTCAACGCTGCCCGGCCGCCGTCCCTGCAGATGGGGGAAGACACCCTCATCGCATCGCCGGGGGATATCCAAAGCGCGTTTCAGAGGATCTGCGAAGATTCGGTGTACGCTTACCGCCGGGAAATCCAAAACGGGTATGTCACCATCCAGGGAGGGCACCGGGTGGGGATTTGCGGGACGGCGGTTGTCCAGGATGGGAAGGTTTCCAATGTACGGGATATTTCTTCGGTAAATATCCGCGTGGCGAGGGAAAAACCGGGTGTTTCGTCCCCGCTGTTTGAGATCCTGGGGCCGCATCTGCTGCAAGGGGTGTTGATCGCAGGCCCTCCCGCGAGCGGGAAAACGACGGTACTGCGGGATATTTGCCGGCAGATCTCCCGGGGGGCGCTGGGGAAACGGATCAAAACCGCCGTGGTGGACGAGCGGGGGGAAATTGCCGCTGTGTGCAATGGGATCCCGCAAAACGATCTGGGGCCTTGCTGCGATGTGCTGGACGGGTATCCGAAAGGGGAAGGGATCCTGCAAGCGATCCGGTGCCTTTCGCCTCAGGTAGTGTTTTGCGATGAGCTGGGCGGATGGGAAGAGACGCAGGCCATCCAGCAGGGGGTCCATGCAGGGGTATCGCTCATTGCCACCATCCATGCGGCTTCGTTTCCCCAGCTGCTGAAACGTCCCCAGGCAAGGGCGCTGCTGGAAACCGGGGCGTTTTCCTTTGTGGTCCGCCTGGGCGCCGGCAATCAGGTGGGGCAGCTGGCGGAATGGAAACGGGTAGGTGATCTTTTTGCTAAAACTGACGGGGCTTCTGCTTCTTCTTTGCGCCTGCGCTGCGGCCGGGTTTTTCGAAGCGTATAAGCTGCGGATGCGGGTAGAATTTTTGGAATCGTTCCTCCGGTTTGTCACCGCCTGCCAGGCGGAAATCCAGTGCTGTGCCATCCCGGTGCGCCGGCTGATTGCACGGCATAAGGACGACGGCAAAACCTGGGCGTTATGCCATGCCTTTTGCGAGCAGGGGGAACCGTTCCATCAGGCTTGGAAGAACGCCGTGCTGCAGGGGAGCAAGGGGCAGGGCGTATCGAAAAAGGATGTGCAGCTGCTGCTGGATTTTGGGGATACGCTGGGGGAAAGCGAAACTGAAAGCCAGCTTTTGCACTGCGCGCTGACGATCCGGCTGGTAGAAGAACAGCTTTCTGCAGCGCGTGCGGAGCGGGCGCAGAAAGCGAAGCTGTATTCCATGCTGGGAATGTTTGGAGGGGCCGCTTTCGTGTTGGTCCTGCTGTAAAAAATGGCCGAAGGCCAGGAATGGAAACGAAGTGGAGGAAGTACCATGGATATTGATTTGATTTTCAGAATAGCGGCTATCGGGATTATTGTGGCAGTCCTCAACCAGCTGCTGATCCGATCCGGCCGGGAAGAGCAGGCGATGATGACGACGCTTGCGGGGCTGATTGTCGTACTGATGATGATGATCCAGGAAATCAGCACGTTGTTTGATACCATCAAATCGGTATTTGGGTTGTAACCATGTCCGTGGCAGGAATGATTGGGATTGCTCTGGTCGCCGCCCTTTTTGCCGTGATGCTCCGCCGCAGCCATGGGGAATACGCTCTGCTTCTGAGTATTGGCGGCGGCGTGATCCTGTTGCTTTCCATTTTAAGCCAGGCCATGCCGGCCTTCGAGCAAATCAACCAGTGGCTTTCGGCAGCAGGCATTACGGGAGAGACGACGGGCATCCTCTTAAAAACCCTGGGTATCTGTTTTTTGACGCAGTTTGCCGCCGACTGCTGCAAGGACGCGGGACAAGGGGCCCTGGCTTCCAAAGTGGAGATGGCGGGGAAGGTGACGGTAGTGGTCCTGGCGCTGCCGTTATTCCAGAGCATCGCTTCCACGGCGGTATCGCTGATTGGGGGTGGCTGAGGGGATGGAAAGAATCAAAAAAACGGCGGTTTGCCTCCTGTTTTTGGGACTGGCCATGGTGATTTTCTGCGCTTTGCCGGTGCAGGCGCAGGAAGACATCCCTAGCCAGGAAGAGCAGATCCAGCAGTATTATGAAGAACAGATGGAGCTTTCGGGGGCGGCGGATCTGCCGGATCAGCTGCCGGAGGAAACGGCGCAGGCGCTTTCGGACATCGGGGTGGACGGGCTGACGCTGGATCAGCTCGGACAGGTTACCCCCCAGCGGGTTTTCGCGCAGCTGCTGGAGTTTTGCGGGGTGGAATCCACGGCGCCTTTGCAGGCGGCGGTTTCGATTCTGGCCGTCATGCTGTTGTGCGCCATGCTCAATTCCATGCGGTTTTCCCTGGGGGAAAGCCCGGCCGGCGGCGTAGTCAACCTGGTGGGGGCGCTGTGCGTCTGCCTGGCCTTGGTGGATCCGGTGGTGCGGTGCATTGCGCGGGCGGCCAGTGTCATTGAAGGATCCTCCAATTTTATGCTGGCCTGCGTGCCGGTACTGGCCGGCATCCTGATAGCGGGCGGGCAGTCGGCGTCGGGCAGCTCGTTCCATTTGTTCATGATGGGCGCTGGGAACGTCATCTCGTTTTTGGCGGCGCATTTTATTGTGCCGGTCCTCAATATTTTCCTGGGGTTTTCCCTGGTGTCGGCGCTCTCGCCCAACCTCAAGCTGGACGGCCTGTGCAAAACCTTCAGTACGGTGCTCAAGTGGGTGCTGGGCTTTTCGATGAGCGTGTTCACCGGACTGCTTACGGTGCAGAACCTGCTGGGCAGCGCGGTGGACGTCTCGACCAACAAGACGGTCAAATTTGTAATTTCCAGCTTTGTCCCCGTGGTGGGCAACGCGCTGGGAGAAGCCTTCGGCACAGTGCAGGGCAGTGTGCGCCTGTTAAAATCGGGGGTAGGGGCGTTCGGCCTGCTGGCGATTGCGTTCCTGTTTTTCCCCATCCTGATCCAATGCATTTTGTGGCAGGTGACGATCAGCGTCTGCGCCGGGATCGGGGACGTATTTGACTTAAAGGAAATCACCGGCCTGCTGCGTTCCATCTCCAAGGTGCTTTCCCTGCTGATCGCCATGCTGCTTTGCTGCGTCGCGATTTTGATTATTTCTACCGTTGTCATGCTGATCGTGGGAGGAGGGACTTCCTGATGGACGGAGTACGGCAGTGGGCGCTGGGCATTTGCCTGACGGTGCTGGTCAACGCCGTGGTGCAATACCTGATCCCCAGCGGCTCGATGGAAAAAATGCTGCGGCTGGTGCTGGGGGCGTTTGTCCTTTGCGGGATCCTGGTTCCTTTGGTACAGGTCCTTCCGAATATCGAGTGGGAAGTGGAGGACATCCCGGCTGCATATGAACAGGCGGGGGATTTTACCGAATCGGTGGATCAGCAGGTTTTATCACAGGCAGAGCAGAACATCCGGATCCTGGTGGCGCAGGAGTTGCAAAAACGGGGGGTGGCCTGTGAAAATATTGCGGTATTTATGGATAGAAACGAAGACGGCAGCATAAGAATGGATAAGGTGGTAGTGACCTTGGGAAAAGACGGACAAAATCAGGCGCCGGGACTGGCGCCGGATCTGGAAAACACGCTCGGAATTCAAACGGAGGTCGTGATCGATGGGGAAACAGGATAAAGAACAGGCCGGCGTCATGGATCGCCTGCGCAAGCTGATGGAAAACGGCAAATACCGCAAGATCCTGATCGCCGTAGGAATCGGGGCCATCCTGTTGATTTTCCTTTCCAGCTATTTTCCGAAAGGGGACAAAGCAGCCGAGCCGGAAGCGCCGGCGGAGACGGCCGCTTCCCTGACGGCGGAAGAGTATACCCGGGAGCTGGAGGCCAGCCTCACCCAGATTATCGAGGGGATTGAGGGGGCGGGGGCAACCAAGGTGATGGTGACCATTGAAAAAGGGGTGGAGCAGGTATATGCCACAGAACAGAAAAAAAGCACGCAGACCACGCAGGATAACCTCTCGGGAGAGGGAGAGAAAAACCAGGCAAAGGATGATGTGGAAACCAACTACATTATTGTAGAGGACGCCGACGGAGCCCAAAAGGCGCTGGCTGTCACACAGGTGCAGCCGGTGGTCAAAGGGGTGGTGATTGTCTGCGAAGGCGGGGATAACCCTTCCGTGCAGCAGCGGGTGACGGATGCGGTCACTACGGCGTTAAACCTTTCATCGGCGCGGGTCTGCGTCGTCAAATCCCAATCATAAAAACAGGAGGAATCAAGAATGGCTTTTGGAAAACGACAACTGGTATTAGCTGCCCTGGTGGTGGCGCTGGGTGCGGCAGTCTATTTGAATTGGCAGTTTTCGGGGGATACCCAGATTGCTCCCGTAGGGACCACGAGCGTGGGGAAGGAGCTTGGGGAATCGACCCTGGTAAACGGATCGGCGGACAGCGTTACCTCCCGCCCGGCAAGCGCGGCGTCTTCCAGTACATCCGCGGCAAGCACGGCTTCTTCGGCGGCAGGTACAGCGGTTTCCTCCACAGCGGGAACATCCAGTACAGCGGCGTCGGGAGCGGCTTCCGAGACGGCGGCTTCCGCTTCGGCCAGCGCGTCGGATTATTTTACCCAAACCCGCCTGACCCGGCAGAAAACCCGCGACGAAGCCATTGAACTGCTCGAAAACACCATGAACGACACCACGGCCACCGACGCTGTGCGATCGCAGGCGGTAGACGATGCGGCGGCCATTGCCCAGGATATGCTCAAGGAAAGCAACATCGAAAACCTGATCAAATCCAAGGGCTATACCGACTGTGTGGTCTTTTTGCAGAACGGGGAATGCCAGGTGGTAGTACAGAAGGAAACGGAATTTGGGGAAAGCGATGCGGTGGCGATCCGGGATATCATTACCAGCCAGACCGACGTGCCATATAACAAAATTAAAATTGTGGAGGCACAGTAACGGCTCCATTCCGATAATTTTCAACAGGCTGCGGCCTGTTTTTTATTTTTGTTCCATTTCCTATTCTCACCGGAAGAAATCTGTGGTATAATAGCCGCAGGAAATGAGAACCGCGGGTATGGCAGGCAAAATGCTGCATTCCTAAACCGCAGGTGTAGTATCATGAAAAAAGGGATCGCGGGCGGTTGAGGCTGGCAACCCGCCGGGCCGCAGGCGCGATCTTGCCGCGGGCCTTGCCCGCCGGATACCCGAGCGGAACGATGGAGGTTTTGATGAAACGACGTGCAGAACGAGAACAGGCATTTATCTTACTTTTTGAACGTACGGTAAACCAGGAGACAACCGAGCAGATTATTGAAAACGCCGCCCTTTCACGCGATATGGAGATTTCGGATTTTGCGATGCACATTGCCAAGGGGGTGGAAGCCAACGAAGCGGAAATCGACGCCAAAATTGAAAGCAGCACCCTGGGATGGAAAATCAACCGGCTGTCGAAGGTGTCGCTGGCCCTGCTGCGGCTGGCCGTCTATGAAATGCTGTATGAAGCCGATATCCCTGTGAGCGTTTCCATTAATGAAGTCATTGATCTGGCAAAAAAGTATGGCGGCAAAGAAGACGCTTCGTTTATCAACGGGGTATTGGGGACGGTAGCGCAGGGGTTGGACAAGCAGGATGGATAAGTTTTTCGGGATCGATACCAGCAATTATACCACATCGGCCGCCTGCTTTTGGCAAGGGGGGGCAGAGCAGTCCCGGCAGATGCTCCCCGTCAAGCCGGGGCAGCTGGGGCTGCGGCAAAGCGACGCCGTATTCCACCATGTGCAGCAGCTTCCTGGAGTGATCTCCCCTCTCCTGGAGAAAGGGGAGCGGTTTTCCGCCGTGGGGGTTTCGGTCCGCCCGCGGGATCAGGAGGGATCGTATATGCCCTGCTTTACGGTCGGGCAGGGGGCCGCGCGGATGCTGGCGCAGGCATGGGGAATCCCGTGCCATGGGTTTTCCCACCAGGCGGGCCACATTGCTGCGGCGCTGTATTCCTGCGGCCGGCTGGATTTGGCTGGCCGGGAATTTTTAGCCTACCATGTTTCCGGGGGTACGACGGAGGCCGTGCTGGTACGCCCTGACCCGCAGGCAGTTTTTTCCTGTACCATTGTGTCGGCTTCCCTGGATCTGAAGGGAGGACAGGCGGTCGATCGCGTGGGGGGGATGCTGGGCCTTGCGTTCCCGGCGGGGAAGGAGCTGGAGCGGCTTGCCCGGCAGAGCGGCCGGGAATTTTCGATCCGTCCTTCTATGAAGGGGCGGGATTTCAGCCTTTCCGGCGTGGAAAACCAGTGCCGGGCCATGATCGACCGGGGGGA
>CAJFOO010000043.1 GCA_904397205.1 uncultured Clostridia bacterium | reverse complement strand
TGGGAATTTCACTAATTTTTTTTCGGTATTCTCTCTACAATTCATAAATTTTTAGAGAGATGTATTCTTTTCTGAAAAAATACGTTGCGAATTTAAAAAAAGATGCAAAAATAAGAAAAGAGGGTATTTTTTGCATCCTGTGCAAAAGGATTGAAAATCCACCTTTTTGTGGATGTAAAAAAAGAAGGATTTAGGTATACGCAGTAAGGAAAGAGGGGTTTCCCTGACAGAAGCAGGATGAGACAAATTTTCAAGCAATTTTAAGATGGATAGTATTGAATTTTAGGCGTCCTATTGTCTTTTGGATAGGATGAGTTCCTCAGCCCAGATGGGAAGATCCGGCTGAGGGAAGGGAGGAAATTCGGATGAATTTAAAGCAAAAGAAAAAACAAGTCGTTGCGGTTGCCCTGGCTATTGTCCTGGCAGCCGGCTCCGGCCTGGCGGCCGTTCCTGCGGCCGCTCCTGTTTATGCAGCGGAAGCCCAGACAAGCAATTCGGATTTGGGTGTAGCCACCCGTTCCATTTCGGATATCCGTCAGGCGTTCCAGGAGACGTACGACTATAATGCCCTGCGCAACTCCACCATTACATATACGGAAACGCCCCGTTTGGATCGCGTCGAGCAGCTGCGGGCCGGTGCGGTGGATAGTACCGACGGGCTTCAGGCCGTCAACCTGATCCGCTATATCGCCGGTTTGGATTCGGTCACCAACAACACGGCCTTTGCTACGGAAACCCAGCATACAGCGGCTTTTCTGGCTTTCCGCGGGCAGGGATTGATAGGAGTTCCTACCAGTTTTCCGGGCAAACCCACCAATATGAAACAGGCCTTTTACAATACTGCGGAGGATGGGTTTGAAGAATCCCTTTTGTATACCTCTTCCGGGAATATTGGCCTGCCGGATACGGTGTTTTCCTATGTGAAGGATACAAACAAATTAAGTACTTTGGAGAACCGCCGCTGGCTGCTCAACGATAATTTAAAAACCGTAGGCTTCGGCTTTGCGGAAAAGGACGGCGGCTCGGTTGCCAGCTTGTATGTGGATAAGACGGATGCAAGCAAACAGTCTTCGCAAAAAACGGTGGTTTGGCCCGCCCAAAAAATGCCTACGGAACTGTTTGGTTCGGAACAGTCCTGGTCGATTACCCTGGGCGATCTGGAAAAAAATAAGATTATTAACGACGTTAACGCAGGCAAGGGGTATTTTAAAGTTACCTTGACGAAAATAGCCGACCAGAACGGGGAAGTCAATAACGGGCAGAGCCTGACGTTTACCCTGGACGGCACCGGCAACGGCGGTCAGATGTGGCTGGACGAAGAAGGGGTTTATGGTTCCAAGAATCCCACCATCATTTTTAAACCGAGTAATCTGACATATAAGGCCGGCGACGTGTATGAAGTGAAGGTTACCGGGCTGGTGGAACCCATGACGTATACGGTGACTTTCTTCGACGCGCTTGGTGAGGGAACCGGATATACGGCTACCTTTGCTGCGGGCGGTGCACAGGGCACGGTGGCCAGCATGGTTGCCGACGAGGAAACCGGGGAATTGACGCTTCCTTCTTCCAGCGGGCTGACACGCCAGGATTATACCTTCCAGGGCTGGAGAAGCAGCGCGGACAATGAAGTATACAATGCTGGCGAGAAGGTGACCCTGACACAGAACACGACCTTTACTGCCCAGTGGGAAATGAACAGCAGCTTGGCAGATAAGGAGCTGGTGCTGGATACACAGTCGCTGTATATGATTGCGGGCATCAGCCAGCATGACTTTCTGGTGGAAGGCATCAACGATCTCACTGGCCTGGAGGTAACCTCCGGTGACGAAAGCGTCGCGACGGTAGAGTTGGTTGACGGCGAGGACGAACGGGGGGCAAAATACCGGATTACCGCGCAGGAGGAAGGCGACACGCAGATTACGGTGAACTTTGGCAACCAGACGGCTACCATTGACGTGGTGGTCTATCCGGTAGCCGGCAGCATTACGCTGGATACCGTGAGTTACACCATGGCTCCCGGAGATATATATGACATCGGCATCACCGTCCGCGACCCCGACAATAACCCGCTTAGCGGCGAGGCCGTACAGGCGATGTTTGAAAGCGGAAAACTCCGCGTGGTTGATTCCCGTACCGGTTCGGTCGTACGTATGCAGCAGCTCCCCAATGGCAACTTCCGCCTGACCGCAGTAGATACCGGAACGTGTTATATTGAATGCGGGGTAATGAAAGACGCCTGGACTCCGGCTACCCGGGCTTCTATCCGCGTTGACGTGCAAAGAAGAGCCGTGCAAGGCGGCGTGTCTGCCCGCAATACCAGTTATTGGGCAGAGGAACCCACGACCCGATAAAATGATGAGGAAAAAAGCCGTATTTCTGGAAAAGGAAGCGGCTTTTTGCCAATTTTGCCCTATATATGTCAATAGAATTGCCCGAAGGAAAGGGGAATGTTTCTAATGAGTTTAAAGAAAAAACGCAAACAACTGATTGCAGCGGCTTTGGCAGCGGTAACCACCTTCAGCGCTGCGGTACCTGCTGTTGCTGTGTCTGCTCCGGCAGTGCTGGCACAGGAGGCAGACCCTGCAGATCTGGAGGGGAACATAATAGAAGAAAATCCGGATGAACCCTCTTCTTCGCCGGGGGAAGGGGATTCCGAAAATCCGTCTTCACCGGAAGAGGAGCCGGATGCCGATTCTTCCTCAAAGGAGGATGAACCGCAAGGAGATACTGGCGATCCTGCGCCGGACGGTTCCGGCGGGACACTCGAGGAAGTCCTTCCGCCGGCTATGCCGAATGGTGTGGGGAGCCCCAGCAGTATACAGAATACCCCAGGGATTTCCCTGATGCAGAATAATGCGGGGATTTCTCCCATGTCCATTGACGATACAACGATTGACGGCCAGCCGTTTGCCACCGTGCAGGCCAGCGGCTTGGTGTTTACTGATACGGTAACCCCCGTTGAGATTGTGCTGGGCACCGGCGTGGACAGTGTGAAGGAAGTAGGCGGCAACATCCTGCGGATTGAAGAGCAGGGGCAAGGAACCGGTACGTTCCAGCTGACAAACACCTCCATCGATCCCAGGGTAACGGCCCTTGCTTTTTTGGATGAAGAGGGGAATGAGATTGGGTATGTCCATGTGCAGATTGAACCACCCAATTTGCCTTCCATCAATGCTATCAGTTTAATCAATGTACGCGACCCCATAACGGGCACCAATACCCAATATACCCAGGCGGAGGCACAGAGAGGGATTGTTTTAGAATACAACAGTTCGGAGCAGTCGGCCCGGTACCCCTATATCCAGATCACCTTAACGAATGGGATGACCATTGTAGACGAGGATCCCGACAGCTGGTTTTCCATCACAGGGAGTGGATCGGCATATACCCAAATCAATCTGGATTATACCAAAGTGGGCGGCAGCAAGACGGCCTATATCCGCATTGAAGGCAGTGAAGATACGGTACGTATCCCAATCACAATCCGCGATACATTCGTGCCGGTGAGCAACATCACCTTCAACCCCGGCAAAACCGGCGAGGAAAGCACGGATTATGACAGTGTGGAAGCCATTCAGCAGGTGGAAGAGCAGGGGCTTATCCTCGGCTGCCTGACCTCCATGAGCGGTGACGTGCTGCAAATCACGGCGGATCAAAACGTACAGGTGAAACTCACCGCCGCCAGCGAGGATCTCTTGGATATGCAGCGCAGCAGTACTCCATATGTCTATACCTTCACACTTAAGGATGGTGTGACCGAGGGCCTTGCGGAAATTGAAATCATCCTCAACCGCACCTCCAATGTGCTGGCCACCCTCCCTGTGACGATACGGCAGGATATTACCCCCATGACGGAGACGTACATCCGGGTGCCCTCCGAAAATGTGCAGACGGAAGATACCACCGGCATGGTGCTGAATGATTACATGACGGCCCAAAGCGAGTCTTCCTATGGGCAGAGTACGGTTACCCTGCGGTATTCGCGCGACACCGAGGTCATCGATCTGATCCATGATTCCCTGGGATTTGAACCGGATTTGCAGGAGACCGACGAATGGATCCTCCCGCTGGCCGAAGGCCTCACCTGCGACGATATACAAATTACGGAAGACGGGACCTCGCTTCTTACCATTACCGAAAACGGAGATTCTTACACGATAACGCCAAACGGCAAAGGGATTGGGCAGGCTACCCTGCGCGTGATCCGGACGGATAACAACAATAACGACGATGTTATTACATTCAAGGTGAATGTAGATTCGATCATCGCCTACCCCAACGAGGCCCCCAAGGACGGCACGCTGGAAGCGGCGGACGACAGTGTGGTCACCCTGTTCAAGATGGGTTTTGACGGCACGCCGATAGAAGATTGCTTCCAGCTTGCCGAGGATGACGGGAAAAACCGCCTGCGGTATGTTTTGATGGAGTGGACAACGGAAAATGACCGTCTGGATAATTCCCAGAAAGTGTATAAGTCCGATGTGATCCTGCTCGAAGGTACCTGGAATGAAACCCTGACCGGCGATAATGCCCTGTTGACTCCGGTAACCCAAGGGGTGCCGCAGGGGTACACGGCCTTTTCGATTGCCCAGACAACGGGGAGCACCTCCGGAACTACCCCAACCGGCCGAAGTGGGGAAACAACCGTCACCAACGGCAGGGATACTATTGTGATCCAGACTGCGGCCCGCAAAGGCGGCAACAATAACTACCGCGGATATATTGCCCAGGCAACCCGCTACAAGCTGTATAAGTACATTACCCCAAAAGGGGAAAATGAAACTGATGAAGAGTATGAAGCCCGTCTGCCCGATCAGCGGGTTGAATTGGGCGACAGCGTCGTGTTGTTTGCCGAGCCGAACCCCAGTGAAATGGAAGACGGCGGTGCGGATACGGCAATGATGGCGGATGGAGAAGAGACCGACGTGCTGGAAATCACCGTGGGCGATGAAAATGTAACCCTGCGGGAAGAAGGCGGCAGCATTTTGGATATCCGCCGTCCGGACAGCAGCGATCCCTATCATTGGGAGGTGCGCCCTGCCAATATTAACGCCCAAGGAACCACAAAGCTGCAAATTCTCAAGCACGGCGTGGTGATGCGTGAAATTGAAGTTACCGTGCAGCCGCATATCCAGATGATTCTGGACGCCGGTTATCTTGACACCGACGGCTGGGAATATAACCGGACTACCCTGATTCCCGACGGTATTTTTGAAATCCTCTATGAATTGGAGGAAACAAAAACGGATACCTCCGGTGTCGTCCATGAATACACCCCTTATGCTTCCGATATTTTGACCTTTACCCTGGGGGCGAATGCCTCTACCGCTACGGATCTCACCGGGGTGAACATCACCGACGGCAAGGACAGTGTTGCCGCTCCGCCCGCAAATTTGATCACCGTGGACAAAAACGGCGCGGAAGTCACCCTCAGTATCCCGGAGAATACCAACCGGGAAGAAGGATCTGTGGGCTTGTTCCTGGAAAAGGACGGCAAGTATAAGGAGGTCACAATCCAGACCGGCCCGGTAAGCCGCCCGCTGCTGCGCTATGCCCGTGTGACATATATGGAAAAGGAGCCGGAAGACGTGCTCCAGCTGTTCCAGGATTACGATACCCTGAAATTTGAATTTGACTCCCAGGCATTCCCTGAGCATGGAGAGACAGCCGAGGCTATGGACAGCGATAACCTGGAAATCCAGGTGCGCGCCAAGGATGTGGATTTTACGGTGGATTCTGCAGAATTTAACGGTGCCGAAGCATATGAACAATTCCTCACTATCCAGCGCTGGGACGGCGCGGAAGGAACCGAACGGTTCCATATCTCCATGGAGGAGGCGTATCCCGGCAGTGACGACATGGTTGTCATGCGGCTCTCCAAAACGGTAGGGGAAGGGGAGGACGCCAAAGAGAAATATAAGCTCCTTTCCTTCGATATTAAGGAAGTGGTGCATCGCCTGGTTACCGACGGCATTTTGACTTCTATTGACGGGGTAAATACTTCCGTGCGGGAGGAATTTACCTATAGCGGCGATTATGAAGAAGGTACAGGATCTGCGGAGGGGGCGACGCTTCAATACCAGACTGGCCCATACCGTTCCGATCAGCTGCAGTTGACGGTTTCCCATACGAAACCTACTGTGGTGTACGATACCGAACAGAAGCTGGTTTGCCAGCAGACCATCCAGGGCAATCAGTGGTTTGTCCGTGTAAAGGAAACCGCCTCCCAAGGGTCGACGAAGCTTGTCGTAAAAACTGCCGACCGCACCGAGATCTTCCCGATTACAGTAGAACAGCTTCCCAGTTCATTGGAAGGCACAGTGGCTGTAACTACCTGTGAAATCACGGACCTTGCCGGGAATGTGATGGAATTGGATGTGGATACGATCAACGCCGAAGGGCCGGTAGTCCTCCAGATGGACGGCAATACCAAGGAACAGCTTACTCTGGTGCCGGAATCCGGCGCTACGGTGACTATCAGTGGTTCTGCTGTGGAACGGCGGGGCAATGCGATTGTGCCGGTAGAAAAGGGTGCGGCGACTATTACCCTGAGCAAGACAAACCGGAAAGACCGCGTGATTACCGTAGAAGTAGAAAACCTGGAGCCGGTCACCGTACAAAAACAGCTTGCCTCTGGTTCGTGGATTGCACAGGAAAATGCCAAGACTGAAGGGATTACTCTGCTGTCCAATCCGACCGGCCGGAGCGAATCCGCAAGATTTACTACCAACGGGACGATCGGCGTGCAGAGCGGATCCGATCTGTTGACGGTGGATCCCAACACCAAGACAATCACGCCAACCGGCAAAAGCGGCACGGCTACGATTGTGATCCGGCCGCAGAATGCTTCCACCCACGACGCGGTGGAGATCCCGGTCACCATCGTCGCTGTCCAGAACAGCCAGGATAAGGATTTTACTCCCGGAAGGGAGTTTGAAGAACTGGGCGGCAAGGTAGGTATTGAAGAAGCTACTGTGGCTATCGGCTTCCCGGAACCAGGGGATGAGGATACCCCGGAAAACGAGTTTGGCGCGACGTATGAAAGCGGCAGCGGTGTGCGGGTTGATACCAGTATTCTGGAGCAATGGCTGACGCAGGGGGCAAGGGATCCCGGCGGTACCAGCCGCACAGTCACCACACCGGAAACCATGACCCTGAATGTCCAGTTGAACTTGACTTCTGATGAAATCAAAGAAAAGGTAGGGGCCATTTTGGTCAACCAGTCCCTGTTCCAGAAGATGCAGGCATCCGATTGCCGCACGAAACAAATTGACATCGTTATCCGGGAACAGAATGGGGTAGAAATCTACCGCTGGACGGTGGAAGATAGCGATGTGGAAACCATGACGGACGGCCAGCAGGAGGTCAATCTTGCCGTGCGGGCCGAGAAGGATAGTTATACTACCGATAGACTTTCCCTCAGCTTTGCCCACAGCGGTGATTTGCCGGGCAAAAACGGCATTACCTTTACCACGTCGTTCAGCGGGAATACTGCACGGAATTATTATTCCCTGTATGCGGTGAACCCGGACGGCACACTGGGCGAGCGCCAGACAGACGTCCCCGTTACCGTGACGAGCGCCGGCAAAGTTTCCGTCAAGATCAAGCATTGTTCTGAGTGGATGATTGCTCCAACCAATCAGAATAGCGGCAACACTGGCGGCGGCTCCGGCGGAAGCGGCGGCGGTGGTGGAGGCGGCGGTGGCGGCGGAGCCACCAATCCGGATTCGCCTGTTACGGACGAAAACGGGTTCCATATCGATGCTTCTACCGGGTATCCGTTCCAGTCGGCTTCCCTGCCGCTGGATACTAAAATTGTCAACATGATTGATGGTGTGAGCGTCTATGACTTCCTGGTGAAAGGGAACAATGATACCGGCAATATCCAGATTGAAGCCAGCGATCCCAGCGTGGCTACGGTTGAATTGTACGATGCCGATGACAGCCGCGGGGCAAAATACCGCGTGACGGCGCTCAAAACCGGAGAGATTGAGCTGAAAGTGACCTACAATGGTGAAGAATCCTACATGCGGGTGAACGTCTATCCGTTAGGAGGCAGCATTATGCTGGACACCACCAGCTATACCATGGCTCCGGGGAACATCTATGACATTGGCGTGACGGTGAAAGACGGCAATAACAATACGTTATCCGGCGCGCAGGTACAGCAGATGGTACAAAACGGCGAGCTGCGCGTGACGGATTCCCGTACGGGATCGATTGTGAATCTGGTTCAGTTGCCGAACGGGAATTTCCGGGTTACTGGTCGGAATGAAGGTACTTGCTACATTGTGTATGAAGTTATACAGAATGATGAAGTTGTGACTCATGCTTCGGTGAAGATGACTGTACAGAATGGAGCAGCCCAAGGTGGTGCTTCCACACGGGACACCAGCTATTGGGCGAATAAAGAATAAACATACCCAATAGTTTATAGGAAACAAGCGGAAGGAGAGAATGCCTCTTAATTCCGCTTGTTTTTATTTATTCCATTTTTACGGGATGGGAAAGAAAAATTCCCGTCAAATAGAGGGAAAATATTGACAGGAAGGGGAAAAAAATGGTATACTTATTTTAGTTAGCCTATGCTAACTAAAGAGGAAGCAAAAATCCCTTTCCGATTTAGGGAATATCTCCTGATTAGTTAGCTTATGCTAATTTGTTGCCATAAAGGAGTGTGCAAAGTGATAAAAATTGCAGTCTATGGGAAAGGCGGGATTGGAAAATCCACAACCACTTCCAATCTTTCCGCCGCCCTCAGCCAATTGGGCTACAAAGTGATGCAGATTGGCTGCGATCCGAAAGCCGATTCCACCAAAAACCTGACGGAAGGGGAACAGATCCCTACCGTTCTGGATCAGATCCGGGATAAAGGGGTCGAGAACGTCTGCCTGGAGGATATCGTGTTCCCTGGGTACGGCGGGATCCTCTGTGTGGAAGCCGGTGGCCCAACCCCGGGGATTGGCTGCGCCGGCCGGGGGATCATCACGGCGTTTGAAAAGTTGGAAGAGCTGGGAGCGTATGAACGCTACCAACCCGATATTATTTTATACGACGTATTGGGCGACGTGGTATGCGGCGGGTTTGCCATGCCGATCCGGGGCGGGTATGCGGATCATGTGCTGATCGTGACCTCCGGCGAGATGATGGCATTGTATGCGGCTTCCAATATTGCCAGCGCCGTGCAGAATTTCGGCAAGCGGGGATACGCCAGATTTTCCGGCGTGATCCTCAACTCCCGCAACGTCGAAAAGGAAAAGGAACTGGTCACCAAAGCAGTGGAAGAAATGGGCGGGGAGTTGATCTCGGTTCTGCCCCGTGACGGCGCCGTACAAACGGCAGAGTCCCAGGGGAAGACGGTCATAGAGGCGCTTCCGGAAAGCCCTATGGCGGAATGTTATCGCCAGTTGGCGAAAAAAGTCTTGGAGGTGTGTGCAGAAGATGCATTGCTGCTGCGGGCCTAACAGCCCATTTGAAACGACCCTGCATTATTCTTCGCCTGCCCATGGCGGCTGGGGCGTGGTACGCATGGGACACCTGCTGCCGGAGAGCTATCAATTATTTGTCAGTCCGGCGGCGTGCGGCCGGCACGGGGCGATTGGCGCCTACATGCAGGGGAGGAAACAGCGGGTTTCCTATCTTTATTTGGAAGAGGACGATATTGTCTCTGGCGGGTATGAAGAGCTGATTGCGGATGCAGCAATCGAGCTGCTGGAACATTTGGAGCACGCGGGCAAACTGCCGAAAGTGCTGATGATTTTTGTCAGCTGCATTGACGATCTGCTCGGGACAGATCATGAAGCGATTGTGCAGACGCTGTCGGAAAAGCGTCCGGACGTGCGGTTCACCTTTTGTCATATGAACCCCATTTCCATGGATACCAATGTGCCGCCCCCGGTCAATATCCAGAATAAAATCTACAGTACATTGGATCCGGTGCAGGAAAAGGATGCGGGCGTCAATCTGCTTGGGAACCTGGTACCTCTGCGGAAAACCTGCGAGTTTTTTGATTTGGCAGCGCAGATGGGAGCTGGACCGGTACGGCATGTGACGGATTACCAAACCTTTGCGCAGTTCCAGGAGATGGCGAAAAGCCAGAGGAACCTGGTGCTCACCCCTGCGGGGAAATATTCGGCCGAGCAGATGCAGAAAAAACACGGGATCCCATATACCATGGCGTTGGTTTCTTATGACCCGGAGGAAGTTACCCGTACCTATCAGGGAATTGCCAAAGCATTGGGCGTTCCCTGCCCAGATACCAGCGCCTATGAGGAAGCCTGTCACAAAGCCATGGAGGAAACTGCCAAGCTCCTGCAAGGGATGCCTGTGGTGCTGGACAGCGAAGCGGCGGTGCGCCCGTTTGATTTTGCGCGGGGGTTGCTCAAGCATGGTTTCCAGGTGAAGCGGGTATTGGTGCAGAAAGTGATTCCCAGCGATCGGGAAGCTTATGCGTGGGTGCAGCAGCATGCCCCGGATCTTTCGGTACAGCAGCCCCAGCACCACAAGGCTGTGCGGTTTGAAGACCGGCTGCCGGATTGCCTGGCTGTGGGCTATAACAGCGGCTATCTGACGGGTTCGCAGCATGTGGTGGCTGCCGATGGACAGCAGGGCTTGTTTGGCTATCAGGGGATTCTGGATATGATGCAGATGCTGCGCGAGGCTGCCAGCCGGACGGCGGATCTGAAGGGGCTTATTGACGCAGCGGGATTGGTGGTGTAATAGATGCGGAAATTATGGATTACCCTGCCCGCCTTGGCCCCGGATTATTCGGGGGTATGCTCGGCGATGTTTGAACTGGGTGGGCTTTCTGTCATTCACGATGCGTCGGGGTGTACCGGGAACTACACGGGGTATGATGAACCCCGTTGGTACGGCTCAAAGTCGGCGGTATTCTGCTCTGGTCTGCGGGAGATTGACGCAGTATTAGGGCGGGATGATAAGCTGATCGATCAGATTGTGAAGGCGTGTGCGGATTTGCAGCCCAGTATGGTGACGGTTTTGGGAAGCCCTGTCCCCATGCTGATCGGGACGGATATGGATGGGATTGCCTGCGAGGTGGAAGAACGCACGGGCCTGCCGGCCTTTGGGTTTTCTACCAGCGGCCTTGCCCTGTATAACCAGGGGGTTTCCCAGGCAATTTGCGCGCTGATCCGCCGGTTTTGCCGCCGACCGGAGGAAAAAATCCCGCGGGGCGTCAACCTTTTGGGGATGACCCCCCTGGATTTTTCCACCAATTCGAATGCGCAGGATGTTGTCCGGTTATTGGAAGATCATGGGTTCCCGGTTATCGGGCGGCTGATGATGGGGGTGACCCTGGAGCAGATCCAGCGGCTGGGCGAAGCGCAGGTCAACCTGGTGGTATCCGAGGCCGGGTTTGCCCCCGCCCAGTTGCTTTGGCAACGCTATGGGATCCCCTATGTGGTGGGCTTGCCCGTCGGCGAAGGGGAAACTGTCTGCCGGATGCTGGAGGAAACCCTGGCCGATGGACAATGCCGTATCCAGAAGGATCCGGCGGAACAAGGGGATCTCCTGATTGTGGGGGAACAGGTGGCGGCCAATGCGCTGCGTCACGCCATCCGGTTGCAGGATCCCCAGGCAAAAGTGGTGGTGGGAACGATGTTTGGACTGCGTGCCGAATTGGCGTCGGAAGGGGATTTGGATATCCCGGACGAAGAAGCATTGCGAAAACAAATTCATTCCCATCGCTTCCGCAGGATGATAGGAGATCCGCTGTTTGAAGAACTGATCGGCCCGGCGGATAACCTGCGTTTTTATCCACTGCCGCATGTGGCGGTCTCGAGTAAGGTACATTGGGATGTTGTCCCTGCGTGGCTGGGTACGCCGATGCAGGAAATGATCCAAACGATTGTAAGGGAACAAAAGGAGTGTTAATGATGAACCGAGTCTTTAAGCGGTCCCTTGTGGTACTGCTGATTTTATCCATTGTCACGGGCATTTTAGCCGGATGCGGGACGCAGGGCAATACGGCGTCCAATGGCGCCTCTCAGTTAGCCAACGCTAATACAGGTGACGCCGAAACCATTACCATCACTGACGACGAGGGCAACGAGGTGACTATCCCGAAAAACCCCCAGCGGATTGTGATCACTTCCATCATGCCGCTGCCTTCGGTATATGCCTTGTATCAGGGTGGGGTAGATAACCTGGTGGGGATCCCCGCAGCGTCCAAGAGTGCGGCAGAGTATTCTTACCTGGCCAAAATGTATCCGGAAATCCTGGAGATTGAAAGCGGTTTCAGCGAGGGCGGCGAGATCAATATTGAAGAGATCCTCAATCTGGAACCCGACGTGATTTTTTACCGGGCCGGGGAAGAATCTGAGGCCCAAATGTATGCAAATGCGGGAATCCCGGCTGTGGCATTCAGTACCACCAAGTTTGGTACGGATACCATCGCTACCTTCAACGGATGGATTGAGCTGCTGGATCAAATTTTTGGCGGCGGCGATAAAACCCAGGGTATCGTGGATTACGGCAACGAGATCCTGACCATGCTGCGGGAGCGTACCGCGACCCTTACCGAGGAAGAAAAGCCCAGAGCCATTATTTTTGGCGGCTATGCTGCAAACCAGATGCAAGTTGCGGGAGGCAATATCTTCGCAGAGTTCTATTTGACCGAGGCTGGG
>CAJFOO010000042.1 GCA_904397205.1 uncultured Clostridia bacterium | reverse complement strand
TTTGATCACAATAACGTGGCGGAGCTTCAAACAAATATAAAAACCATAAAGGAAAATGATTTCAAACAGGACGTCAGGTTCAATGGGAAAAATTTTACCATACAAAACGAAATGGTTGAGTCGGTCAATGACACGATTAGCGGGGCAAATATGAGCGAAATCATACAGAAGATAAAAAATGCAGAAATATAAATAAGGATATTTAATTCATAAGGCTGCCGGCCTTGGGTTTGGAAAAGCAAACAAAAGCCATATATAAGGGAGGACGCCCGTTTCGGATTGTTTTTTCCGAAGCAGGCGTCCTTTATTCCGGCAGTTCGGCGAGCTGTGCCGGTTTTGGCAGGGAATGCAGCGTGCCTTCCACCATTTCCTGCGCCAATACAAAGGTATCGGGAATGCCCGTCTGGTTTTCTATGCCGAATTCCTTTAATGGGTGGAATCCAAACCGCCCATAATATAAGGGGTTTCCTATCACAAATGCCGCCCGGTACCCTTTTTCTTTGCCCAGGCGCAGGCCTTCCTGCAGCAGTTTTCCGCCATATCCCTGGCTGCGGTAGGGCAGCGATATGCACAGCGGAGCGATCAGCAGTCCGGTAAACGTTTTGTTTTCCGGCAGAAGCAGCCGTTGTTTTGACAGCAGGATATGCCCAATTAATGTGTCAGCCCCTTCTTCCAGCACCAGCTCCAAATCCGGGAGGTAGTTGGGGGTTTCCCGCAGGTGCAGCACGAATTCCTGTTCTTGGCCGTCGCTCACGGGTGCGGTTTCAAAAGCCGTCTGTATCAGGTTATAAATGGCGGGATAATCTTTTAAAAGCGCTGTGCGGATCGCTGTTTTTTCCATACCCAGAAATACCTCTTTTCCTTCTGTTTACTTTTTAGTTTACGGAGCAGAATAAGGTTTGTCAAGAATTTTTTGTAATTTCTCACAGGTTTTAGCCGTTTGAAAATCCCTCTTGACTTTGTGGGAGGTTTGCCCTATAGTGAAAAGAAAACGCGAAAGGAAGAAAAGCGGCATGAAAGCGAAAAAGATTGTGGGGGCAGTTATCGGGGCCGGCGTGCTTTTGGGGATGTCCGCTATTCTGGCTAAAAGCGGTTCTTCCGCGTCCCAGCCGCTGACCCAAGCCATGCATATTCCGCCTGCCCGAAAAACTGGTCTGCAATGGGGCTATATCCGGGAAGGACTGCACCATACCAAAGACGAAAAACGTATGGAGCAATTTTTGCAGAGCCTGAGCGCTGTGCGGGTGGCGGAAATGCCCCAGGAGACGATGCCCGTGGAGGAAGACGCTCGGGTACAGCTCTTGCTGGAAGAAGGCGGGGCAGTGACCGTCCGGATATATTCCGTGCATGCAGAGGAAATTTCCTCGCTTTTGCTGGCTGTCTATCACGAGGGACAGACCGGTAGCTCCTTTTTTGGACAGGTGGCAGATACAGGGAGCCGGGCTGTATTGCAGGCCCTGCTGCAAGCCTCTCCCGATTCCTTTCAAAACCTGCCGGGTAAGGGGAAATGAGCGCAAGGAAACGCAAGCCCAGACCTTATACCTTTGCGGAATCGTTGCCTTTTGGGGTGTTATTGGCCGCTATCGGCGGATTTTTAGACGCATATACTTATATTACCCGTGGAGGGGTATTTGCCAATGCGCAAACGGGGAATATCGTTTTGCTGGGGATCCGGTTTGCCCAAGGGGATTTTTGGGGGATGCTGCAATATGTATACCCGATTTTGGCTTTCACGGCCGGCGTGGTCGCCGCAGCACAGATCAAACGGATGGCGGGCGCCGGCCGGAAAGTGCAGTGGGTACACATTATTTTAGCGCTCGAGGCAGCGATCCTGTTTGGCATTGGGTTCCTTCCCTCCACGGTGCCTCATGCCATCGTCAATGTAGTGATCTCGTTTGTGGCATCCGTGCAGGTGTCTTCTTTCCAGTCGCTCATGGGTTCCCCCTTTGCCACCACCATGACGACCGGGAATCTCCGTTCGGCGGTGCAGGCGTATTACCAGGCGGTTACCAGAAAAAATAAGCCTGCTTTGCAAAAAGCCTTATGCTATACCTGGATTATCGTCTCGTTTTGCGGCGGCGCGATGATAGGGGTATGGACGTCTTATTTTTTTGGGACGTATTCGCTGTTCCTATGCGTTGCCATTCTGACCGCGTCGCTGATCTGGTCGGTGGTGGATAAGAAGGTATGCGGGGAAAGTGCAGAAGACGAGGAAAAATCCGAATAAAAAAGGAAAACGACCGGAACCTGAAAAGCAGATCCGGTCGTTTTCCTTTAGCTTGAAGGGTTTCATTGAGGAGGGTAGAACATGTACTCTATATGGTGCGGCTCCATATTTCGAATACAATTCTATTATAACTTTTTGTCCATCGGAGTTGTGAATATGCTGTGAATATTCTTTAAACAATTAAAAGAAAGGTTTGACGAATTTAGTCAAAACACCGGGACTAGCGGTTTGCTTTTTATTTTTGGGCGTGTTATAATGAGAAACAAACCGGAACTTTATTGAATAAGAAAACAGATGGGGAAAAATCTCGGTTTGGATGAAAAAAGGGGGATTCTTATGATTGGGATTATTGGAGCGATGGATCTGGAGGTCGACGGCCTCAAACAGAAGATGGAAAATACCGATATCGACATCATCGGCAACCTGACATTTTACAGAGGGACCCTGTGTGGGGTGGAATGCGTGGTGGCGCAAAGCGGGATTGGCAAGGTAAATGCGGCGATGTGTACGCAGACAATGATTTTGCAGTATAACCCGGCGTTTATTGTCCATACCGGGGTTGCCGGCGGAATTGGTTCAGGCGTCCGGGTGGGGGATGTGGTCCTGTCGAGCGGGCTGGTGCAGCATGATTTCGATACTACCAGCGTAGGGGATGAATTGGGCCTGCTGCCGATGGTCAACCGGGTGATTATCCCCGTGGATGAGGAATGGCTGGCCCTGGTGGAAAAGGAAGCCCGCATGGCGTATGATGGGGCCGTGCATGTGGGGATTATCGCCACGGGGGATCAGTTCATTGGATCGGCAGCCAAGCTGCGGAAGATCCATCAGGAGTTTGCGGCCATTGCCTGTGAGATGGAGGGCGGTGCGGTCGCCCAGGTATGCTATTTGAATCAGGTGGATTTTGTTGTGGTACGCGCGATTTCCGACAACGCGGACGAAGAAGCACAGGTTAGCTTTCAGGAATTCGCGGCGGAATCGGCAAAAAAAGCTTTGGTATTTTTAGAGCATCTGCTGCCGAAGGTACAGCAGGCGCTGGATGCACGATGAAGCAGATCTACGACATTACCCGCGGAATGTTTTCCACCGAACCGTATCCTGGGGATCCTGTCCCGGCGCTGGATACCCTGCAAACGATTCCTGATGCGGGGTATCGGCTTTCCGCACTGCGGTGCTGTTGCCATGCAGGGACGCATATCGACGCGCCTTCCCATTATATCGAGGGGGGAGCCGGTATTGCAGAGATCCCCTTGCAAACCTTTTGCGGTCCCTGTGCCGTGTGGAAAGGGCAGCCTCTTCCCGGCCGGGGGCAGCTGCGGGATTGGGTGCAGGAAGGGATTTCGATTTTGCTGCTGCAGGGAGAGATCCCCACATCTTTTGCCAAAGCGGCGGTGGAGGAAGGGATTGTGTTCCTGGGTACGGATGCGCCGTCCATCGGCCGGGAGCCGGAGGAAGAAGCCGTACACCGGATTTTATTGCAGGCAGGGATCCCGGTTTTAGAAAATGCGGATCTGGACGGTGTGCCTGCCGGGGAATACAGGCTTGCTGCGTTCCCGCTGAAGCTGGAAGGGGCAGAAGCCGCCCCGGTACGCGCCGTATTATGGATAGAATAGAAAACAGCAGGAAAACTTCCCTGCTGTTTTTCTTTTGCAATGACAGCACTGGATTTCATGGAAATCTACCAAAAATACAAAAAATCAAAAAACTTTATCTGACAACATGTTGTTATTTTAGGGAATTTATGCTATACTGGACTTATTATAGCCATGTCTCAGGAGGATGCTCCAAATCTTAGAAAGAAAAGAAGTGGATGATTATCGGCTACAGAAAACAGGGTAGAAAGGAAGGTTTCAGAGAATGAACGTAACCACCAAATCCGGGCAAAACCAGAAGATCCTGGAACTGGCAGCGCTTTGCCAGCAGCGCGGAGGGATTGAACCGGAATTATACAAAAAATATGATGTCAAACGAGGATTACGGGATATTAACGGAAAAGGCGTCCTGGCGGGCCTGACAGAAATTTCCGATATTCACGCCTACGAAGAGATAAATGGGGAAGTCGTGCCGTGCGAAGGGGTGCTTTCCTACCAGGGCATCAACATAGAAGACATTGTGAAAGGTTTCATGCAGGAAGATCGGTTTGGGTTTGAAGAAGTCGTGTACCTTCTGCTGTTCGGTGCACTGCCGACGCAGGCGCAGCTCGAAGACTTTTCTGCCGTGCTGGCGGGATGCCGCAAGCTGCCTGCCAGCTTTGTGCGGGACGTGATCATGAAGGCCCCCAGCAGCGATATGATGAATGCTTTGGCCCGCAGTGTGCTGACCCTGTATTCCTATGACGATACCCCCAACGATACCTCGATCCCCAATGTCCTGCGGCAGTCACTGGAGTTGATTGCCCGTTTCCCGCTGTTATCGGTATACAGCTATATGGCCTACCAGCATTATCATAAAGACAAAAGCCTGGTCATCCACATGCCGCAGCCGGGGCTTTCGACGGCAGAGAACCTTTTGCACCTGTTGCGTTCCGATTCGAAGTTCACCCATATGGAAGCAAAAATGCTCGATTTGGCTTTGGTTTTACACGCAGAGCATGGCGGCGGCAACAACTCCACCTTTACCACACATGTGGTGTCCTCCTCCGGAACAGATACCTATTCTGCGATTGCGGCGGCGCTGGGATCGCTCAAAGGCCCCAAACACGGCGGCGCCAATATCAAGGTGGTGCAGATGTTTGACGATATGAAGGAGAACGTCAAAGACTGGAAAGACGAAGAAGAAGTAGGGAACTACCTGCGGGCCCTGCTGGAAAAGAAGGCCTTTGACAAAATGGGCTTGATTTATGGCATGGGACACGCGGTGTATTCGCTTTCCGACCCGCGCGCGAAGCTGCTGGGTGCATGTGTGGAGCAGCTCTGCGAGGAAAAAGGCCGCTACGACGAATTTGGCCTGTATTCGATTGTGGAGCGCCTGGCACCCCAGATTATTGCGGAAAAACGGAAAATTTACAAAGGGGTCAGCACGAATGTGGATTTTTACAGCGGGTTTATCTACAGTATGCTGGATCTCCCGCAGGAATTATATACCCCCCTGTTTGCCGTGGCGCGGATTGCCGGATGGAGCGCGCACCGCATGGAAGAACTGATGAATTCCAGCAAAATTATTCGCCCGGCTTACCGCAGTGTAGCGGAGAAAAAACCATATATCCCGATTGGGCAGAGATAAATAAAAAACGGTCCTTTTTTGGAAGGGACCGTTTTTTCTATTCTTCCTCCGGCCGCCACAGGTCCGGATACACGTCGCTGGGCATCTGGAACCCTTGCAGCGGGGATAAGCTGACCGAGCCGATGGACGGGCCATCGGGCATACAGGACCGCTTGAACTGCTGGGAGAAAAACCGGCGCAGGAATACCTTTAGCCAGGCTTGGATGGTTTGTTTGGGGTATTTCCCTGCGAAAGCCTGCTCTGCGAGGAACTGGATTTTTTCCGGCGGGCAGGCATGCCGCACCAGATGGAATAAGAAAAAATCGTGCAGTTCGTAGGGGCCTACCAGCTCTTCCGTTTTCTGGGCGATTTCCCCTTCGGATGGGGGAAGCAGCTCGGGGCTTACAGGGGTATCCAGAATGTCCTCCAGGATGGCTTTTTGTGCGGGCGGGCTTTGCCGGGCGATGTGTTCCACTAGACAGCGCACCAGCGTTTTCGGTACGCCGCTGTTGATCCCGTACATTGACATCTGATCTCCGTTGTATGTCGCCCATCCCAGGGCCAGTTCCGAGAGATCTCCCGTACCGATCACAATACCGCCCGCCTGGTTGGCCAAATCCATCAGGACCTGGGTGCGTTCCCGGGCCTGGGCGTTTTCAAAGACAGCACCATATGTTCCCGGTTCATGCTGGATATCCTCCAGGTGCTGATGGACTGCCTTGGCAATGGAGATTTCCCGGAAGGACACACCCAATTCTTCGGCCAGCCGGGCGGCGTTCTGTTTTGTGCGGGATGTGGTGCCGAAGCAGGGCATGGATACGGCGAGGATTTGTTCCGCGGGCTGCCCCAGCCGCTGCACTGCACGCAGACAGACCAGCAGGGCCAGGGTGGAATCCAGCCCGCCGGAAAGTCCCAGCACCGGGCGGCAGGGGGCCAGGTACGACAGCCGCTGCCCCAGCGCGGCAGTTTGGATCGCAAGGATTTCTTCGCACCGTTGTGCCAAAGCCTCCGGGGTATCCGGCAGGAAGGGGTGAGGGGATACCCGGCGGTGGAATATCCCCTGCTCCGGGAAAAACGGCAGGGAAACCGAGACAGCCGGCAGAAGGGGCTGCGGCCGCGCGGATTTCCGGCGCTGCGCCTGGAGCATCCCTATGTCAAAATCGGTTACGGTCATCCCCGCCGTGAACCCGGGGGATTGTTCCAGCACCCGGCCGCATTCTGCCAGGATCCGCCGACCGGCATAAGCATACTGCGCGGTGGATTCCCCTTCCCCTGCACCGGCCCAGACCGACGCACACAGCAGCCGGGCGGATTCGCTCCGTGCGGTTTCCTGCAAAAATGCTGCCTGCCCCACGGTTTCCTTTGCCGCGATGGGGTGCAGGAGGAGATGTACGTTTTGCATCCCGTATTCTGGCAGGAGCGTGGGGAAAAATGCATCTGAGCCGATGCAAACCCCCAGCGTGATCCCCCGCTTTGCGCAGGAAAACTGGAGCTGCGGCGCCATAGGTACCGATTCCCCTTCCATTTCCAGAGGGGGAAGGGCATCCGGCGCAGGGGAAAACCAGCGTTTTTGATCCCCCTGGGGCGTGGTTTGGGGGATGACGGCGAGCAGCCGTCCGTGTTGGAACACGGCGCAGGCGTTATATATCCCATCCCCATTTTGGACGGGAAGGCCGACTGCATACAGCGTTTCCATGTCCCGGGAAGCCTGCACCAGGCCGCAGAGGGATTCCCAGGCGGCTTGCAGCAAAACGGGGCTGAAAAACAGATCCCCGCAGGTGGAGCCGGTCAGGCAAAGCTCCGGGAACACCGCCACGGAGACTTCCTGTGCGGCGGCTTCTTGCATATATTTTGCGATGGCCTTGGCATTGTTTACACAGTCGCCCACCCGGATGGATGGGGTGATGGCTGCGGCCTTGATAAATCCCATCCCCCGGAATGGATAGGGTTCTGCGGGGGGGATTCTCATGAGGAAGACCTCCTTGGAGAAAAATCAGCAGGGCTGGCGGGCAGGACATCTGGGATTTCCTGGGGATTACCGGTCCATACCAGGGGCAAACGTGCCTGCTGGGATTCCCGCAGGCGGCGGGAGCATAGGTGCAGGCTGGACAGGAAACCTTTCCACTGCCGCTGTTTCCAGTGGTTGATCAGCAGGAACGACAGGCAGGATAAATTGGTTTTGCGGCATAGGGCGGCGTAGCTTTTGCGGAAGCGGCCGTAAGCGCCCTGGCTTTCTAAAAACAGCCGGACGAACACGGTTGCCCGGATAAAATCGTTGATTTTTTCAGGCCGGGTACTTTTTGTCAGCCCGGCGGAATGCTGGGCATACAGATACAGCCCTTCCCGCAGGAGGGCGACTTTTTCTGCAAAAAAGAATACCTGCGGCATCAGGGAAATATCCTCAAAAAACCGCTGGGAAGGAGGAAATTGCAGCCCATGCTCGATCCATAGGCTGCGGCGGAACAATTTGTTCCATGCGAAGCTTTGTAAGTACCAGTCATGCAGGAGCAGATGCAGCGCATCTGATCCGGACAGGACGCCTTGCCGGCGGAACGGATGTAAAAACCGCCGTCCGGATTTGGGGAACCAGTAAAAGAATCCACAGCAGGTAATATCCGCGCCGGTACGCACGGCTTCCCGGTATAGTTCTTCCAGATAATTGGGGAGCAGGCAGTCATCCCCGTCGAGGAAACACAGGTATTCCCCGCGCGCCAGAGGGATCATCCGGTTGCGCACGGCAGAAAGCCCTTGGTTTTCCTGGCGGATCACCCGCAGGAAGGGATGGGTTTTCGCAAATTCGGTTAAAATTTCCCAGGAGCGGTCGGTAGAACCGTCGTCCACTGCGATCAGCTCAAAGTCCCGGAAGGTCTGGGCGGCAACCGATTCCAGGCAGGCGGGCAGGTATTTTTCTATGTTGTACACCGCCATACAAATCGTGATCTTTGGCGCGGTTTGGGATTCCCCGGCCGGGCAGGAAGAAAAAGGCATACAAACAGCCTCCTTGTACAAGAGTCATTGGCAAGTAATTTGTCTAGCCCTATTATAAACACTGGAGCGGAAAATGTCAAAACCAAAAAAAGAAAATGGGGATTGTCAAAAATATGGTAGGGGAATTGGGCGGATTTCCTAAATATATCCCAAGGATTTCATGGGATATACAAAGTTTTTATATACTATTTGTGGATTTGGAGAATTTACTTTTTAAATAATTCCCATTATAATAAAGGCAAATAAAGGAAAGGAGGGGAAACTGTGAGAGAACTGCCTTCGCAAGATTGCTTCCTTGAGGAAAAAGAATTCTTATGGATCGACTGGGAGCGGATCCGGCGCTGCCCGCACGAAGAGAAGCAGAAGCTGCTGCCGTACATTGAAAGGCTCCAAAAATTGCAGCAGCGGACGCGGATCATCGGGGTTCTGCGGGCATTGCTCAGGGAGTTGAAGCAGACGGACGATCCGCTGGAGCGGCTGGGCATGCAGATGATACTCAATAGCAATTTTGATAAGGTGCCATCGGTGCTCGCCCATTTTATCTCGTCCACGGCCAATTTGACGGACGCCGACTATTTGCGGTACGTCATTTTTTACAGCTATCTCTGTTCGGCCATTGGGAACAAGAATCCCCGTTTTGTGGAAATCCAGCTGCGGTCATACCTCGGCATCGAGTTTATCAAGCCGCAGTTTGATTACTTTGGTAATATGGAGAAGTGGGAGGAGGAGATTGAGCCGTCGGAGCTGGAAAAGCAAATGAGCCCGGAGGAATTAGAGAAGTATTTTTTGGAGTTGGAAAAGGTTCTTTAAATTTAGGACGGAAATTTATGATGAAAAAGAGGTTAAAAACAACATTTGTTCCCTTCCTTTCATGATCATAATACAATTCGTACAATCGTCTTCCGCAGTTCTTTTGGCTGTATATGGATGCCGTGTTTAATTTTTATAGAAAAACGCCCACAGGAGATAGTCCTGCGGGCGTTTGGTTTTTTTTGGGGGTTATGCGCTGGATGTGCTGCTGTCCGCCAGCCTGCTGCTGTCTGTTGCCGACCCTGCGTCGGACAAAGCAGAAGAGGGTGCGGAGCCATCCGCCGGGGTGGTTTCCGGCGTACTGGACGCCGGTGCAGAAGATCCTTCGCTGCCCGTGCTGGAGCTTGGCGTGCTGGATGGGGTGGAAGAGGAAGAAGAAGCACTGCTGCTGGAATCCGGTGTGGACGACGAGGGCGGCGTGCTGCTGCCGGAGGACGGATCGCTGCTCGGAGCGGAAGAACTGCTGGAGATTTCCGAGCTGATGGTGGAGGAAGCCTCACTGCTGGAAGAAGAATTGCCGCTGCCGGGGATATCGGTGCCCGGGCCGTACCGGTATACCGAAGCCTGTGCACGGTAATAGCTGGAAGGCAGATCTTCCCGCTTGACTATGACGCCGTCCTTATAATAAATCCGCTGGGCGGCAGCTTTTTGGCCCACACGTCCGCTGATATCCTTTTTGATTGTCCCCTTTTCCAGGGAAGAATCTTCTTTATATACATCGGCCGGCTGTGCCACCGTGCCGGTCTGCTGGGAAGTCACTTTGATGGTGTCATACTCAGGGGACTGATATCCATAGAAAGTCACCGTCAATTTCGTGCCGCTCATGCCAGCCACAATGTATATCGGGTATTCGCTGGTATTCTGGAACCGCAAATCCAAACTGCCGTAGCTGACTGCCGCATCCTGGCCGATAGGACAATAGGTGGACGGCCACGCATGGTTATAGCGGGTGAGGATTTTCATATTGGAGCGCACTGCCGCGCCGTATACCGTAGTGGATGCCTGGCAGATCCCGCCGCCGTATTCATTTACCAGTTTTCCGCCAACAATCGCGCCGGCAGGCCGATAGCCCAGGCTGCCGTTAGTGGTGTTTCCGGTAGTGCCGTTAAAGGAGAAGATCTCTCCCGGCTGCAAGACGGTTCCGTTGACTGACTGCAACGCCAGCTTCATGTTGTGATTGCCATTGGCCGTATTGGTAGAGGTCGTGCTGTAGGTGCCGAGCTGCTGCATGTGGCTTTTAATCTGCGCGGCAGTTTTGCTGAACGGCGTAGTAGTATACGGTACGGCTACCGTGGCGGTATTGTTTTGAGAAAGAGCGGTCATTACCTCGTCGGTGAGTTTATCCACATCCACAGTAATGCCGTCTTTTCCGTCTTCAAACTGGAAAGTCCCGGTGCTGCTGTCGAACGAAACGACAGTCGCATCCTTGGGTTCCGTGTTCATTTCGGTTTCAGCCAGCTCCTTGAGGGTGGCCTTGGTCTGTTCCTGATCCAAGGTGTATTCTACCGGCAGGGAAATTCCCTCTCCTTGGGTTGCTTGAGAGGACTGCCCGGCCAGTTCAAAAGCCCGGTCAATTTGAGCCTGGGCATTGGATACAAATACCAGCTCATCCTGGGTCAAGGTCCAGGTTTTATCCACCAGGGTAAGGGTCAGGGAATATTCCGGTTTGGCCTGCTGGTTCACCGCCTGCAAGGCTTGTTCCCGGTTCATGCCGGCAAGGCTCACGCCGCCCACCGATACAGTGGCGGTTTGGGGCAGGGTTTCGCTGCCTGCCTCCGAAACCGCAGACGTATCGGAGGAGGTGTTCCCTGAGGAACAGCCGGGCAGAAGGAAAGCCGCAGCCATAACGGCTGCGAGAGAAGCGATGGAAACGGCTGCCGCCATGCCGGTTTTTTTTCTGTTTTTTCTTGCATATTTATTATTCATATAGGAATCCTCCTAGAATTAGGAAACCGTACTACACAGCAACAATATACTATAAAGTTATGCTGAAGAATTATAGAGAATTATACTCTATTTTATTTTATCTTTAATTATGCAAAAAGTAAAGAGTCATCTTTATAATATTCATAAAAAAGTTTTCTAAAAACTTATTTATTTTAAACAAAAAGGAAAAATGTGGAAATTTATCTAAACTTAACCTAAATAAACCCCGTGTTTTGTTATAAATCTTTGGGAATTTTCCAAAGGGAAGCAAAAAATATCAAAAAGGGGGTGGAATCCGGCGCGGTTTTCGGGTATGATAATAAAAGGAATCTTGTGTATAAGGAGGGGAAAGGGATGAGAATCTTAATTTTCTTTGCGGCAACCGGCGGAGGACATCGCCGTACGGCCGGCGCACTGGAGAGCTATTTTCATAATCATATGCCTGGGGCACAGGTGCAGGCGGTAGACAGCCTCAAGGCAGTACATATGATGGTGGATAAAATGATTTGCGGCAGCTATCATTTTATGGCTACCAAGGCTCCCAGAGCCTACGGAGTGCTGTATAAGCAGACACAAAAGCCGTCTGCTGACGTAGTACCCTGCCTGTCGTCCATCTGCTGCCGCAAGCTGCTGCCCATTATCCAGGACTTTCAGCCGGATGTGATTTTCACCTGCCATCCCTTTGCAGGGGAAATGGTTTCCCAACTCAAGCGGCGCGGCAAAATCCATCAGCCCCTCGTGGCTGTCGTTACCGACTATGGGGCGCACCGGTCGTATGTGACCGATCAGGTAAATGCGTATGTCGTGCCGTCGATGGAATGCGCGGATATGCTCAGCGATATGGGCGTGCCGCGGCAGAAAATCTATCCGTTTGGGATCCCGGTTTACGAAACCTTTTTTCACAGCCGCAGCCGCGGGGAGCTGCAAAAAGCATTTGGCTTACAGCCCGGCAGGAAAACGGTGCTTCTCATGGCAGGCAGCTTTGGAGTAACCCAGATCCAGAGTATTTACCAAAGCCTGATGGATATCCGCGAGGATTTCCAGATGGTGGTCATTACCGGAAAAAACAAAAAAATGTATGAAACGTTCCACAAAATGATCGAGCGCAGCGGGGCGCAAAGCCGGGTCAAGCTGGTATTTTTCACCACCGAAGTGGAAAAATATATGCAGGCAAGCGATCTGCTGATCACCAAGCCCGGCGGCCTGACCATCTCGGAAGCGCTGGCCTGCCGGCTGCCGCTGGCGGTGTTCGACGCTATCCCGGGGCAGGAGGAGGATAACGCCCAGTTCCTGGTCGATCACGGGATGGGGGTACGCCTGGAGAACGAACAGTGCGGGAAGGTCGTCGGGGATCTGCTGGCCCATCCCGAGACGCTGCAGCGGATGCAGGAGGCGTGCGGCCAGGTAGATTTGGCGCATACCTGCGAGAAAATTGTCGCGCTCATCGAGGAACTTGTGCAGCAGGAGCGGGAGGAATCTGCCCCCATGGAAAAAAAGCGCCCGATGCTGCACTTCATCAAAAAACGGCGGACCGACACGATCCATTCCACTGATTGACAAGGGTCCCGACCGTGTGGGAGGGGATGGATTGAAACCCATTTACTTAGATAACAGTGCCACCACGCAGGTATGCCTGCCGGCGGCACAGAAAGCCCTGTCTTTAATGACCGAAATATACGGGAATCCTTCGTCGCTGCATGGAATGGGGTTTGCGGCGGAGCAGGAGATTTCCTTGGCGCGCCGGCGCGTGGCGGAGATGCTTGGGGCAAAACCGGAGGAAATGGTATTTACCTCCGGCGGGACCGAAGCCAACAACCTGGCTATTTTTGGGGCAGTACAGGCCCGACGGCGGCAGGGCGATACGATCGTTACCACAGCGATTGAGCATCCCTCGGTGCTCGGATGCATGGCCCAGCTCGAAAAACAGGGCCTGCGGGTAGTGTATCTTGCGCCGGACGGGCTGGGCAGGATATCCGCGGAACAGGTGATGCAGGCCGTCGACAGCCGGACGATCCTCGTGAGCCTGATGGCGGTGAACAACGAAACCGGCGCAGTGCTGCCGGTGGAAGCGGCCGCCAAAGCCGTGGCGCGGGCCAAAGCCCCGGCGCTGGTGCATGTGGACGCGGTGCAGGCGTTTGGGAAAATGCCCCTGCGCCCGCAAAAGGCACGCATCGATCTGCTCACGATGAGCGGGCATAAAATCCATGCGCCCAAAGGGGTCGGTGCGCTGTACATCCGATCCGGTGTGCGGATTTTGCCGCAGGTCTTTGGCGGCGGGCAGGAAAAAGGGCTGCGCCCCGGTACGGAAGCGGTCCCGCTCATTGGAGCACTGGGGGAAGCCGTTGCCCAGCTGCCGGATTTGGCGCGGCAGTGGCAGATCCAAACCGGTTTGACGGAAGAATGCCGCCGTCTTTTGGCGGGGATCGATGGGGTGCAGTTTCATTCCCCGCCGGACGCAAGCCCGTATGTGCTGAATTTTTCCACCGGTTCGGTGCGGTCGGAAACCATGCTGCATTTTCTCAGCGAGCGGGGGATTTTTGTTTCCAGCGGGTCGGCCTGCGCCAAAGCCAGGGCCAGCCATGTGCTCTCCGCCATGAAGCTGTCCCCGGAGCGGCTGCATACGGCGATCCGGGTGAGCTTTTCCCGCTATACGGTGCAGGAGGAGATCGAAACCTTTGTGCAGGCAGTCGCCGAAGGAGTACGCACGCTGGCAAAAGCAACGCGATGATACAAGGAGGATTCCATGGAAACACAGCAGGAAGTGATTCTGATCAAACTGGGGGAACTGGTGCTCAAGGGCTTGAACCGCCGGGTATTTGAAGATGCCCTGATCCAAAATATCCGGCGGCGGCTTCAGGGAGCGGGGGAGTTTTCCACTTCGATCGCGCAGTCTACGATTTATGTCCAGCCGGAAGGGGACGCCGATTTGGACGAAGCGGTACAGCGCATCGCCCAGGTGTTTGGGATCGCGGCATTTTCCAGGGCGTGCGCTGCACCCAAGGAGCTTTCTGCGATCCAGCGGGCGGCGGCACAGTACCTGCGGGACGAGCTGGAAACCGCACAGACATTCAAGGTGGAATCCAAGCGGGCGGATAAGAAGTTCCCTTATGGTTCCCCGGAAATTTCCCGGGAGGTCGGGGCGTATCTGTTGGAGCAGTTCCCGCACCTGCGGGTGGATGTGCATGAGCCGGACTGTACGGTATATGTAGAGGTACGGGATTTTGCCGCGTATGTCCACGGCACACCTCTGCCGGGGGCCGGCGGTATCCCGGTCGGGACGGCGGGGAAAGCCGCGGTGCTCATCAGCGGCGGCCTGGACAGTCCGGTGGCGGCCTGGATGCTGGCCAAGCGGGGGGCGGAGCTGGTTGGAGTACACTTTGCCAGCCCGCCGTATACCAGTCCCCGGGCGGAGGAAAAGGTCGCCCGCCTGCTGGAGATCGTCAGCCGGTACAGCGGCCAGATCCGGATGTATACGGTGCCGTTTACCCATGTACAGGAAGAAATCCGGAAGCATTGCCCCGAAGAGCTGTTTACGATTCTGATGCGGCGGTTTATGATGCGCATTGCTGAACGGATTGCCGGGAAAGAAGGCTGCGGCGCGCTGGTCACGGGCGAAAGCCTGGGGCAGGTGGCGAGCCAGACCATGCAGGCGATCGGCTGTACGGATATTGCGGTACAGATGCCGGTATTCCGCCCGCTTATCGGGATGGACAAGACCGAAATCGTCGCGCGGGCACGCCGGATCGGTACGTTTGAAACTTCGATTGAACCGTATGAGGACTGCTGCACCATTTTTACCCCCAAGCATCCCCGCACACGGCCCAATCTCAAGTTTGTTCTGGAAGCCGAGCAGGCACTGCCTGGAGAAGAATGGGTGGAAACCTGTGCCGAGCAGGCCCGTTACCGCAAAATCTATCCGGGGGCACTGTAAACATATAAACAGGAAGGAGAGAGACCATGAAAAAACCGCAAAATGCTGAGATCCTTTCGGTTGGTACGGAGCTTCTGCTGGGAGATGTGGTCAATACCGACGCCGCTATGGTCGCGCAGGAGCTGGCCCGGATTGGGATCAACCTGCTGTATGCCGGTACGGTGGGGGATAACCCCCAGCGGCTGGAAGAATCCTTGCGGCAGGCGCTGGAACGCAGCGATCTGGTGGTAACCACTGGAGGATTGGGGCCTACCAAGGACGATCTGACCAAAGAAACCATCGCAAAGGTGCTGGGTCTGCCGCTCGTGGAGCACGCCGAAAGCCGCCGCCGGCTGGAAGAATATTTCACCGCGAGCCGCAAGGAATGCAGCGCTAACCAATATAAGCAGACACTGCTGCCGGAAGGATGCCATGTGCTGCCAAACGATCACGGTACCGCGCCGGGATGCGTCTGTATAGCGGATTCAGGTAAAATGGTGGCCATGCTGCCCGGCCCTCCTTCGGAACTTGCGCCCATGCTCAAAAAATACCTGGTCCCCTTTTTGCAGGGGGAGGATACCACGGTGATTTATTCGCGGAATATCCGGGTGTTCGGCAAAGGGGAAGGCGTGGTGGCGGAGGCCATTGCCCCTTTTCTCGAAGGGGAAAACCCGACCGCTGCCACTTATGCCGCAGAAGGGGAAATGTATGTGCGTGTGACGGCCAAAGCGCCGTCGAAGGAAGAAGCCCGGCGGCTGTGCGCCCCGGTGGTGGACGAGATCTGCCGGATTGTGGGGGACGCCGTGTATGGGATCGATGTGGACAGCCTGGAGCAGGTGGTCGTGGAGCAGCTCCTACGCCAGGAGAAAACGCTGGCCACAGCGGAATCCTGCACGGGCGGGCTTATCGCCAAGCGGATTACCGATATTGCCGGTTCTTCGGCAGTGTTCGAGATGGGGGCGGTGACGTATTCCAACCGCATCAAGCACGAGCGGATCCAGGTGCCGCAGGAGCTTTTGGAGAAATACGGCGCCGTCAGCGAGCCGGTGGCCCGCGCCATGGCCGAAGGGGTACGCCGGGCAGCGGGAAGCAGCCTGGGGATTGGCGTAACCGGCATTGCCGGGCCGGGAGGCGGTTCCAAAGAAAAACCGGTGGGGCTGGTGTATCTGGCTTTGAGCGACGGGCAGCAGACTTGGGTGACCAAAATGCCCGGCGGCGGGCGGATAGGCTCGCGCACCTATTACCGGAACCGGGCAGCTTCCACAGCTTTGGATATGGTGCGCCGATATCTGGAAGGGAAATTGGAACAAATGAAAGAATAAAGAAAGGGAGCAAGGTTTTTGGCCTTGCTCCCTTTTTGGGAAAGAAGATATATGAAAAGTCGTCGTAAGCAAAGAAATAACTTTAAGAATTCGCGGCGGCGTCCGTGCTGGGGGTATATTCTGAAAGCGGGAGCGTCAGGGTAATCTCCTGCGAGCCGCGCACCACTACTACGGAAACCGTATCGCCTGTCTCTTTTGCGGCAATAGCGGAACTGATGACATTTGAGGAAGTGACGGTTTTTCCGTCGATTTCCACAATGATGTCCCCTTGCTGCAGCCCGGCGGCACTCACTGCTTCACTGCTGATTTCCGCAACGTAATACCCGGTAGCGGACAGCCGGTTATAGTAAGCGGTCAGGGTATCGATAAACTGACCGGAGATCCCCAAAACCGGGCGGTCTTTTACATACCCAAATTCCCGCAGATCGTTGATGATCGGCAAAGCGTCGTCAATAGGAATGGCAAATCCCATACCCTCATAGCTGGTATCCACCAGTTTTGAGGAGTTGATGCCGATTACCTGGCCGTACATGTTGACCAGCGCGCCGCCGGAATTGCCGGGGTTGATGGCTGCGTCGGTCTGGATACACTTCATGGTGTAAGATTCACTGTTTGTGACTACTCGATCCAGCGCGGAAATACATCCCACGGATACACTCGACTGGAATTCCAGCCCGCCGGGGTTGCCGATTGCCATCACCGTATCTGCCACCTGCAATTGGGAGGACGAGCCGAATTCCGCAGCCTGCAGGCCGGTGGCGTCGATCTTGATTACCGCCAGATCGGTGGTAGCATCGCTGCCAATCAGCTCGGCCTCATAGGTGGTATTGTCGGAAAGGATTACTTTGATGGAGTCGGCCCCGCTGACCACATGGGCGTTGGTAATGATGTACCCGTCGGAAGTAGCGATTACGCCGGAACCCTCTCCCTGTTTGGTTTCGGTAGAACCAAAGCCAAAGGCCGCCTCCGTAGAGGAATAGGTTTGGATGCAGACGACCGAAGGGATCACCTTGGCGGCGACTTCCTGCTGGGTTAATTGCTGGGCAGCGGTGGTGTTGGTTGTTTGGGTAATCCGGCCCGACGAATCCTCGCCAGAAGCCTGGCTGGATGCATTGGCGCTGGACGAACTGTTGTCCGTCTGGTTGGCCTGCGCGGAGTCGGAAGCGGCGGTGGGGATGCTGTTCTGGAAGATGGCCGCGGAGATCCCTACCGAACCGCCCACAGAAACGGCGACACAGCAGGCGCAAAGCACAGCGGTTTTTACCCAACGGGGCGTTTTGCGGGGCGGTTTTTTTTCGGGGGGCATCCCTCCGCCTTGCCCCGTTTGAGGGCCGGAGTGGTAGGTACTGCCGTTCCACTCGGTAGGCACACCGGATTCAGGGGCGTTCCACTGAAAACCGGATTCTCCGGGATTTTGTTTGTTGAAGGGATCGTTGTAAGGGTTATACATAAAATCATCCTTCCTTTCATCAAATTCACGATTTTTTCCGAAGAATATCAACAAACAGCAATTTAGCTATTATTTCTGTTCGGTACTCTTATTATGAATCAACAATGTGATAATGATGTGAAGGATACAAATATTCTAGCTGATTCTTTTACAGAAATGATTCTTTTTTAGAAACAAGGAAAAAAGAATGGGAATTTCTTCATTTTTCTCAAAAAACGAAGAAAAATGACATCTCAATAGGATGTTTTATGAAATTATATGCGAGTAATTCCTGTTTCTTGGGCAGCTTTTTTCACCGCTTGGGCCACCGCCTGTGCCACCGAACGATCCAGCGCCTTGGGCAGGATGCATTCCGGATGGAGCTGGTTTTCGGGGACAAGATCCGCTAAAGCTTTCGCCGCTGCAATTTTCATCGCGTCGTTGATTTCCCGGGCGCGCACATCCAGCGCCCCGCGGAATACCCCCGGGAAGACCAGCACGTTGTTAATCTGATTGGGGAAGTCGGAACGTCCTGTCCCGACGATAGCGGCCCCGCCGGCCTTTGCTTCATCCGGGAAGATTTCGGGCACAGGGTTTGCCATGGCAAAGACAATGGCGTCTTTGGCCATGGAAGCCACCATTTCCCTGGTGACGCAGCCGGGACCCGAAACCCCAAGGAAAACATCGGCGCCCTGCATGGCGTCGGCCAGACAGCCCTGCCGGCCAAGAGGGTTTGTGCGCTGGGCTATCTCTTCCTGCGCGGGATTGAGGCCGGGCGCACCGGGATACAGTATCCCCTGCCGGTTGCACAGCGTGACATGTTCCAATCCCAGCGCCATGAGCAGCTTGGTGCAGGCGATCCCTGCGGCTCCGGCGCCGTTGACCACGGCGGTAATCTCTCCCATTTTCTTTCCCACCAGCTTCAGCGCATTGATCAGCGCTGCGCCTACGACAATGGCCGTGCCGTGCTGATCGTCGTGGAATACGGGGATATCCAGTTCCTGCCGCAGCCGCCGCTCAATTTCAAAGCACCGGGGGGCGGAGATATCCTCCAGATTGATCCCGCCGAACGTGGGGGCGATCATTTTCACCGCCTGTACAATGTCGTCGGTATCCTTGGAAGCCAGGCAGATGGGAAAAGCGTCCACATCGCCGAACGCTTTAAACAGTACGGCTTTCCCTTCCATAACCGGCATACCGGCTTCCGGGCCGATATCCCCCAGCCCGAGCACTGCCGTGCCGTCGGTGACGACCGCCACCAGATTCCATTTGCGGCAGTAATCGTATACCAGATCTTTGTCTTTGCTGATTTCCACGCAGGGAGCGGCTACGCCGGGAGTATAGGCAACCGATAAATCCGCGGCGGTTTCCAGGGGGCACAGCGGGGCAATTTCGATTTTCCCCCGCCATTGCCGATGTTGTTCCAGGGCGATCTTACCATAGTCCATAGGGATTCCATCCTTTTCTATATTGTTCGTATTAAGCAGAGTATAGCATAAGAATACGGAAAAGGGAAGAGGGTTTGCTGCGGGATAGCAAAGCGCGGCCTTGCGGCGCGAGGAGGTTTCGGGTTATAATGGAAGAAAAGCGATTCCGGGCAAGGAGGCAGAAATAATGATACGGCTTTGTGTATTCGATTTGGACGGGACGCTGTCCGATACGCTGGAGTCCATTGCGCTGTACGGGAACGAAGCCCTGCGGGAATGCGGGTATCCGGCGGAGATTCCGACAGACCGGTTCCGGTATCTGGTAGGGGAAGGGGTGGACGTGCTGATTGCACGCATGCTGCGGGAGGCCGGTGTGCCGGAGGAGCAGTCCCCGGAGGATACAGCCCGGCTGCGGGAGGCGTTTTTGCGGCGGTATACGCAGGAGCCGCTGCGGATGGCCCGGGCGTATGACGGGGTGGCGGAGATGCTGCGGGTCCTGCGGGACAGAGGGATCCGGCTGGCGATCCTCTCCAATAAGCCGCACGATCTGGTGCGGCCGGTGGTATCGCATTTGTTTGCGGATATTCCCTTTGCTTGTTGTTACGGACAGCGGGAGGGAGTCCCCCGCAAACCGGATCCGCAGGGCCTGCTGCAAATTTTAGAGGAACTGGGGATTCCGAAAGAGGACTGCCTGTATGTGGGGGATACCGGGGTGGATATGCAGACCGGCAGGCGTGCGGGGGTGCGCACCGTGGGGGTATTGTGGGGATTCCGCGATCAAAAGGAACTGCAAGAAACCGGCGCGGATGCCATTGTCTGTTCCCCCAAGGAGCTGTTGCCGTTATGCGGGGATGGAGCATTTTTGCAGAAAGAATTGAACGAAAACAGATAAAAAACAGCGGTATACCTCATGGGTATACCGCTGTTTGTCTGTGCGCCGATAGAAAGCGCGGGGAAGGGGCAGCCCCACGAGCTGCCGGGGGAATTATTGGAGCATAGCGAGGAGATCCGCCTTGGGCTTTGCCCCCACGGACTGTTCGGCAACTTCGCCGTTTTTGAATACCAAAAGCGTGGGGATGCTCATCACACCGTACAGGGAAGCAAGCTGTTGTTCTTCGTCCACGTCTACCTTCACAACCTTAGCCCGGCCTTCCACTTCCTCTGCGACTTCTTCCAAAACCGGGGCGAGCATCTGGCACGGCCCGCACCAGGTGGCAAAAAAGTCTACCAGCACAGGTACGTCTGCCTGGACTACCTCTTCCTGAAAATTCTGTTGGGTTACTTTGGTTACAGCCATATTTTCACACTCCTATTCTTTTCTTATGAATCAACATCGGATTCAGCCGCCCTCTTGTTGGAGGGGGATATCCTGTCTTTAGTATACAGCATCGATCCTAAAAATACAAGGTTCGGCAAAGAAAAACTAAGAAATACTGCTTGCGGCCGCCTGCATCAGGGCCGAAGCGATGTTCCCGGCAGAAGTGCGGCCATACCCGCCTTCTTCCACCACCACGGCAAAGGCGAACGGGGTGTCTTCATTCTGCGAGAAGCCGACAATCCAGCCGTGCGGCTGTTTGCCGTTGACTTCGGCGGTACCGGTCTTGGCGCAGACCGACATGCCCGGGAACATGCTGTCGCCGTAATCGCCCGTTACGTTGTACCGCAGCATGGACTGCAATACCGCCGCGGTGCTTTCCTGCACCAGCCGGGGGCCTTGTTCCGCCTGGCCGGTCCGGGTCACAATCCCGAGGGAATTGGTCACCTGGGCGATGGTATACGGCATGACCGGCACCCCGTCGTTGGCGATAGCGCCCATAAGGATCAGCATGTGGGCGGGGTTGACCAGATCCGTATGCTGGCCAATGCCTGACCAGGCGAGTTCGTCCTCGGTGGCCTGCGATACGTCGTATTGGCTTTTGGCCGTGGGATTGTCGTCCACATAAAAGACAGAACCAAATCCCATCGAGGCAGCGGTTTGGGTCATGATATCCCCGCCCAGTTCCATGGCCAGCTCGGCAAAGACAATGTTGCAGGAGCGGGCCAGGCCGTCCTGGAAGCTGATGTCGCCGTGGGCGGTTTCGCAGGTGATTTCCCGGCCGTTGACGGTAATTTTACCGGAACAGTGGAAGGTGCGGCTTTGGATGTCGGGCAGGTTTTCAATGGCGGCCGCGCTGGTCACAATCTTGAAGATGGAACCCGGCGTAAAGGTAGAGGACAGCACCCGGTTAAGGTACACGCCATCGTATTTGCCGGTTTCGTCGCTGTCAAGATCGGCGGGGGGATTTTGAGGGTCGAACGTGGGGGAGCTGACCATGCACAGCACTTCCCCGGTACGGTAATTGTACAGGGCGACCGCGCCGTTTTTGCCGCCCAGTGATTCGAGCGCCAGGCGCGAAAGGGAGCTGCTCACGGTGAGCTGGATGTTGCTGCCGTTTTGGTTGTTTTTCAGGGAGCCGACGCCCATGACCGGATTGTAACCGGTGAGCTGGGAACGGAATGCCGCCTGCGTACTGGTGGAAATAAAGCCGGCGGTATCCCCTACCACATGCAGCAGGGCCTCGCGGGTGGTTGCATCGTCCGCATAGATGCGCTGGCCGTCCTCGCTGTGCGCCACAACCACCCCATCCCGGTCGGTGATGGAGCCGGCCCCGCCGAGCTGGCTGCCCTGGCTCAGATGCTGGTTATTGCTGCGCATGGCCCAGGATCCGCCGTCGAGAAAGAACGTGACGACAAAAAAGATCAGGCCTGCGAGGAGCCCCGCGCCCAAAATATACAGGACGAGGGAACGCCAACCGGTAGTTTTCATAAGGTTTGCCTCCTTGCTTTGGGTTGCATGGGTTTTTCCTGTGCCGGCCGGCGGCGCGGCGGCGGGGCGTTCCGCTGCGGGACGCGCCGTCCAGGGGCTGCCTGCGGGCGGCGGCTGACGGCGTAGGTGCGTTCATCCGACGCCTTGATAAAGGCTAAAATCCCCCATACCGCCAGGATGCTCGAACCACCCGCGCTGATAAAGGGAAGGGTAACGCCCGTCAGGGGAAGCACATCGGTAGCGCCAAAGACGTTCAGGCAGGTTTGGAACACCAGAAGCCCCGCAGTAGCACAGGCGGAAATGGAATAAAAGGTAGAGCGGCTGCGGGTGACATCCGACCGGGCGAACAGGATGAGCAGGCCGATGGCCAGCACCACGACCAGGGCCATCAGCAGGCCGAGTTCTTCACACAGCATCCCGAAGACCAGATCGCTGTCGCCTGCGAAGATATTTTTCAGGTAGCCGTTGCCCAGCCCCGTGCCGAACAGCCCGCCGCTGGCTGCGTACATCAGCACATGGGTTTGCTGGTAGCCGGAGCTTTCCGCGAACTCCCACACATGCCGCCACGCGGCAAACCGGTCGGTAATGTGGGGCATGATCTGGAGCACCAGCAGGCCGGCAAGCACCGCGCCGCCGAGGATCAGGATGATGGTGCGGATACTGCCCGACCGCATAAAGGCGATGATGAGGAAGGTGACGAAGAAGATGCATGCCGCGCCCAGATCCTTCATCAGGAACAGCGCGCCCATGCACAGGCCGGAGAAAATCAGGAACCCGCCCAGGTTGCGGGCGGTTTGCAGACGTTCCAGGGTGGAAGCGCCGGTAAAAATGAAGGCGATCTTTACAAATTCAGACGGCTGGATGCTCACCGGTCCCAGGATAATCCAGTTTTTGGCCCCATACAGGGACTGTCCGATCAAAAGGTTTAAGCCAAAGATCGCAATGGCAGCGATAGCAATGGGGATCCGCCATTTCATGACCCGGTCGGGATCGCCCATAAACCAGATCAGGAAAAAGAAGAACAAAACCCCTAAAAACATCCCGATAATCTGGGTGTAGTTGGGTGCAAGCTCCACCCCGGTCAGCAGGAGGATCCCCACGCTGCTGAGCAGCAGGCCGAGGGTTTCCACCTCAAAGCTGACCCGGTGCATGGCCTTGGTGGAGACAAGGAACATCCCCCACGAAAGCACCAGCAGGGCGGCGAAGGAAATCAGGGGCTGCCAGGAAAACTGTCCTGCCGCGAGACAGCACTGCACGGTCAGGAAGATCTGTACCAGCGTGAGTCCCGCCATCAGCTTGCCGGGCGAGGGGGCCCGCTTGATCTGTACGGGCGGCCGTTTCATTTTGTGTGCGGCCCGTCCCCGTCCTGTACCGGCGGCCTGTGAATCGGTAACCCGTTTGAGCATGAGAGAGGAAGAGCCGATGGAGATCACGTCGCCGGGGACAAGCCGGGCCCTGCCCTGGATGGGTTTTCCGTTGACCATGGTGCCGGCCTTGGAGTTGGTGTCGGTGATCATCCAGCCGCTTTCGCGGCGCATGAGTACGGCATGGTCGCGGCTGACGGTGCTGTCGGGCAGGACAATATCACAGCTTTTGCTGCGCCCGATGGAATTTTCCCAGTACAATACGGGGATAGACAGGCCGCTGGCCGTATCTTCGAGCAGGACAACGGGTTCTTCGCGCCGCCGTCCCCGTTTCAGCGAGAGGAAGCATCCGCACAGGATCAGGATGCTCAAAATGGGCGTGAGGATCCGCAGGATAAACAGAATCAGATCCACGGCCGGTTGTATGGATTCGCCAAGTGGCATAGGGGTCCCCCTTTCTATGGAGAAGCAGAGTCTTTGCTATCAGTGTGCCCACTTTTTCCCAAAAAGAAACCGCACCTTGCGGTGGGCAGATCGCGCGGCGGGCTGAGGAATCTCCTCGGCCTCTCTGCCCGCGTCCTCATTTTATGCGGATAGGGATATGCGTCTTGCGGTGGGCAGACCGCGCGGGGGGCTGAGGAATCTCCCCGGTCTCTCTGCCCGCGTCCTCATTTTATGCGGATAGGGATATGCGTCTTGCGGTGGGCAGACCGCGCGGCGGGCAAAGGATGGGCTGGAACACCCGCATTTCCCGCTTTCTGCAAACATTGTACCACAACTCCGAAATAGTTGCAAAATTTTCATTTCAAATGTGGTATGCTGTGCAAAGAAAGTTTTTTTCCTACTTGCATCTGTTGGTAAAAAGTGTTATAATGTCGACGGATCACTTGTATATAAGTGGCGAAAAACAAGTAGATTGTACAATTAACAGGATGAAAAAAGGAGTATGTATCATGAATCGTAAAGTAATGAAAAGAGGATTTCTCGGTGTAGCGGCCTGCGCAATTGCTTTACTTGCCACGACCGCCTGCTCGACGACTGAAGATCCAGGGACTGTAAACGAGTCCACCGTAACGACTTCTTCCGTGAACACGGAAGGCAACGCTACCGGGGTCAAGGAGTTGCCCACCATTAACAATGGTGACGATGCAATGAGCGTGCTGGAGAGCGGCAATGCCATGTTCCTTAACGGGCAGTATAATGGGGACATTACCCAGGCCACCCGCGAGAACCTCGCTGCCAACGGCCAAACCCCTCACACAGTGGTGATTACCTGCTCGGATTCCCGCGTTCCGCCCGAGTTGATTTTTGACGCCGGGCTGGGCGAGTTGTTTGTGATCCGTACCGCCGGTAATGTTGTAGGCGACTACGAAGTCGGCAGTGTGGAATACGCCGTTGACCACTTGCATGCTCCGTTAATCCTCGTTATGGGCCACAGCGGCTGCGGCGCGGTAGACAGTGCGATCCAGGGCGGTCATGCCGGCGGCCATGTGGACGATATCCTGGAGGAAATCCAGCCGTCGGTTGCCCAGGCGCAGGCGCAGTCGCAGGAAACCGAAGCCTCTGCCATTGCGGATCTGGCAGAAAACCTGAATGTGCAAAATACGGTGAACAACCTGATGGAAAGCGACATCATCTCTCAGGCTGTACAGAACGGCACCCTGAAGATTGCCAGCGGCAAGTATGACATCAGCACCGGCCAGATTACCTATTTTGACACCCAGACCAATCCGGCTTCCGGTACCACTTCCTCTGCTTCCGGCGCTTCTTCCGCGCAGTAAGCCTTTCGAATTTGTTTTCAGGATGCGGCGTAGCTTCGGCTATGCCGTTTTCCGTTTTACGCGGGGATGCCTTTTTGAATTATGGTTAAGAAAGAAGGGACAATATGAAAATTTGTATTTTAGACGGCACAACCACCAATCCCGGGGATATCAGCTGGGCGGAGATAGAGGCTGTTGGGGAGCTCTCGGTGTATGATTTTACGCAGCCGGATCAAATCCTCGAGCGCGCGGCGGGAGCGGAAATCCTGCTGACGAACAAAACCCCTCTCGACGGCGCCGTTATCGCCGCTTTGCGGGAGCGGGGGCTGCGGTACATCGGTACCCTGTCCACCGGATACAACGTGGTGGATGTTGCGGCGGCAAAGGAACAGGGGATCCCTGTGTGCAATGTGCCGTCGTACTGTACCAAAGCGGTGGCGCAGTTTACCTTTGCGCTGATTTTTGCCTTTGCCAACCGTGTACAGGAGCACAGCCAGAGCGTGCGCCGCGGGGAATGGACAAAGCAAAAGCATTTTTGCTACTGGCACGGGGAATTTATGGAGATGCAGAATAAAACCCTGGGAATCTTCGGCTTTGGAAACATTGGCCGGACAGTGGCGCGCATCGCGCTGGACTTGGGAATGCAGGTGCTGGTGAGCAGCCGCACCCGCCGGGAACTGCCCGAGGGCTGCCGGTGGGTGGAGCCGGACGTTTTGTTTGCCCAGAGCGATATCCTCAGCCTGCACTGCCCGCTCACGACGGAAACGCAGAACCTGGTCAATGCGCGTACGCTGGCTCTTATGAAACCGTCGGCCCTGCTGGTGAACACCGCGCGCGGGGCGCTGGTTGACGAGGCGGCTTTGGCCGAAGCGCTTAATGCGGGCCGTCTGGCGGGGGCCTGTGTGGATGTGCTTTCTGCGGAACCGCCCCCGGCGGATAACCCGCTGCTGACGGCGGAAAACTGCATCATTACTCCCCACATCGCCTGGGCTGCCAAGGAAGCCCGAATGCGTCTGGTTTCTGTTGTGGCGGAAAATATCCGATCGTTCCTGTCCGGATCTGTCCAAAATAATGTGGCAAAATGAAAAAAATCCCCCTGAAATGGGGGGATTTTTTTCGAGAGATGCAGTTGTGATTTGCGACAAAGTATGATATGATAACACCGAGTCATAATTTTGAGGAAGGGTTTGCAAAGGAAGGAAGGGACGCATGGGGAAACAGCCGGTTACAGGGGTAACAAAAAACCAGGTCGTTGAAATGGAAGTGACCGGTATGACCGCCGAGGGCAGCGGTGTGGGACGGGTAGAGGGTTTTGCCGTGTTTGTCCCGCGCTCGGCGGTGGGCGATGTACTCCGGGTGAAAATCCTCAAGCGTGCAAAATCGTATGCTGTGGGAAAAATCGAATCGATCCTCACCCCGTCCTCCCAGCGCATCCCGCAGGATTGCCCGCACTTCGGATCCTGCGGGGGATGCGCTTTCCGCCATATTGCGTATGAGGCGGAGCTTGCCCTTAAGGAACAGCGTGTGCGCGACGCCTTGGAACGGATCGGCGGCCTGGATGCTTCCCGTATTGATATGGAGCCGATCCATGGCGCGCAGCGGCTGGACGGCTACCGTAACAAAGCGCAGTTTCCCATTGGCCGGGGCAGGGATGGCCGTTTGGTATTGGGGTTTTACGCGCCCCGCAGCCACCGCATTGTGCCCTGCGATATCTGCCTGCTCCAGCCGCCGGTTTTTGCCGCAGCGGTTTCTGTCCTGCGCGACTGGGATGCGCAGTTCCCGCAGGAAGTTTACGACGAAGCCGCCGGTACGGGCCTGCTGCGCCATCTGTATCTGCGCTGGGGGCAGGCAACCGGCGAGGTGTTGGCGTGTTTGGTGATCAATGGGGAGAGCGTGCCGGGGGAACAGGAACTGGCCCGGATGCTGCGCGAGAGGGTGCCGGGCCTGCGCGGGTTCCTCATCAACAGCAACCGGGAGCAGACCAACGTGGTGCTTGGGAAATCGTTCCGCACGGTTTGGGGCAGCGAAGAAATTACCGACGTGCTGTGCGGCCTCACGTTCCGCATTTCCCCCCGTTCGTTCTACCAGGTCAACCGGGAGCAGGCGGAGGTTTTATATGGGATTGCGGCGCGGTATGCGCAGCTTGCCGGAAAGGAAACCGTACTGGATCTGTATTGCGGAACAGGTACGATAGGGCTTTCCATGGCGCGGCAGGCCGGGCGCGTGATTGGGGTGGAAGTTGTGGCCGAGGCTGTGGAAGACGCCAAGCGCAATGCCGCTTGCAACGGGCTGGCAGACGCGGAGTTTTTTTGCGGCGACGCGGCTGCGGCAGCGGATCGGCTGGCCAAAGACGGCGTGCGTCCCGACGTCCTGATTCTGGATCCCCCGCGCAAGGGCTGTGCGGTTTCCTTGTGGGATGCGGTGGAGGCCATGCAGCCAAAGCGGATCGTATATGTTTCTTGTGATCCGGCGACCCTGGCCCGCGACGTCAAAGAGCTGGGAAGGCGGGGGTATGGCGTGCGCCGGGTTGCCCCGGTGGATCTGTTTCCCCGCACGGCGCATGTGGAAACGGTAGTGCAATTATATCGGATAAGGGATGATGCCGATTGAAACGGAGACAAAAAATCAAAAAATGGGTTGCGGTTTGCAGTGTCTTTGTCCTGATTTACGCCATAGGGATGGGGATTTATTTTTGGATTGCGAGCGACCGTGCCCTGCTGCAGCGCACCCAGACCCAGGCGGAACTGGTAACCCAGGGAAGGTATATCCAATACGCGATGGAAACCATGCTCAGCCGCGCCAACATTCTGGAGGCCTATATCCAGCTTTGCGACGGCCAAGTCGAGAATTTTGAGGAGGTTTCACAGATTATCCTGGAAGATCCCCGCATCAAGTCGGTGAGCCTGTCGCCGGGAGGGGTGCTGGAGTATGTGTATCCTGCGGGTTCCAGCGTCAACGAAATGGGGACAAACCTGCTCTCGCCGGAGAGCGGCAATTATCTGGTAGATCAAAAAGCGGTGCAAACCCGCCAGATGACGCTGGTGGGGCCGTATGATCTGCCGGATCTGGGCAAAGTATTCCAGGGGCATTTGCCGGTGTTTTTGCCGGGCGATTCGGGGGAAGAAGAGTTTTGGGGGCTTCTTGTGCTGACCATCGACTATGACGCGGTGATCGATCTGATGCCGATGTCCCAGCTCGAGGACAAAGGCTATTACTACAGTATCAGCCGTACCCTGTCCCACGGCGGGATTGAGGTCCTTGCCCAAAGCCCGGGATGGGTTTCTGAGGATTATGCGGAGTGCATGATCGACATTTTCAACGCTACCTGGTACTTGCGGGCGGTCCCGATGGAGGGATGGATTTCCTGGGTAAACACGGTGGAATTTGCCATTGCCTGTTTGTTTGTGGATATCCTGCTGGTTGCTGCAATCGGCATGGCGCTGCGTATCCACCGCGAGATGCGCGAGCGCGCGTTTAAAGACAACCTGACCCAGCTTTATAACCGCCATTACCTGGAGCAGAAAGTAAAAAAACTCCTGCAAAACCCCGGGAAGCATATGCATTATGCGTGCATTTTGGTCGACGTGGATAATTTCAAAGAAGTAAACGACACCTTTGGCCATCAAAAAGGGGATGAAGTCCTTGTGGATGTTGCCCAGTTGCTGCAGGATATGGCTTCCCATACGGATATTGTTGCCCGGCTGGGCGGGGATGAATTTGTTGTGTTCTATCAATACAGCGGGGAAGAGGAAAAGCTGCGGCAGGCAGTGCAGGGGATCTGTGACAAGATACGCCGGCCGGTGGTGCAGGATGGGAAATCCATCCCCATCAGCAGCAGCATTGGGGTTTCCCGGTTTTCACAGGACGGCGAGGAATGGGAGGTGCTGCTGAAAAAAGCGGACGACGCCCTGTATGAATGCAAACGCAGGGGGAAAGACGGGTTCTGTATTTACCAGATAGCGAAGAATCTGGAAGCCGGTACCCCCAGCTAGCCTGCGGCTGGCAAAAACGCGCATTTTGATTGTATTTCATACAAATCCAGCAAAGGGATGTGCCGCCATACACCGGCGGCATTAGGAGGGGATTGCCCCCGGCAAGGGAGGGAATTTCCCCTACAAACTTATGCAGAAATCTGGTTTTGCTTATAGGACCAAAGGGGAAGCCTGCGGGTTTTCCCGGCGGTGGAATTTGTATTTTTTTGCTGAGAGGGAAAGAACTATGAAACCGATGGAGTTAATTCATGAGTTGAACGAGGCCGTGTGCGTCAGCGACCCCGTTACCTATGAAATATTGTTTTTAAATAAAAAGGCGGAGGAGCTGTTTTCCTCCGGCGGCTATGAAAAGAAGAAATGCTACCAACTGCTGCAGAACCGCACCGAGCCGTGTTCCTTTTGTAAAAACCATTTGCTTTCCGCAGAGTCGGAATATATTTGGGGAAAGGTCAACTGTATGATGAACAAAGGCTATCTTTTAAAAGATAAGCTCATTCCCTGGGGCGGCGGGACAGCAAGCATGAAGGTGGGGATTGACATTTCCCGTGTGCAGGAGGAGCGGAAGAAAGCGCGGCAAAGATTCAAAACGGCGCAGATCCTGCTTGACTGCGTGCGGATCCTCACCGCAGACAAGCGGCTGGAAGAAGCCCTTTGCGCCGTGTTGGAAAAAATTGGAAGATTTTACCGGGCGGAGCGGGTCTGTGTGTTTGAAATGGATCGCAATGGGGAAAAAGTCTACAGCAGCTATGAATGGGAAAATCCCCATATGGGGGCGGAACGGGTTGGGCTGCGTACCCCCCCTCCCCGGTACTTTCCCGCCTTGGCACGGTGGGCGGAGGACGCCCAGATGCAGACTGTCCAGATTACGGATGTGGAAGACTGGAAACGCGATCATCCCAGGGAATATATACAGATGAAAAAATGGGGGATTGGCAGCCTGCTGGCGGTGCCGTTCTTTTTGGAGGGGCAGGGCTTCGGCTATGTGGAGGTGGATAACCTCCGCCAGCACCAGCAGGAGGTGTCTTTTTTGCAGTCGCTTTCCTATTTCCTGGTCAACGAGCTGCACAAGCACCGCCTGCACTCCACGATTGAATACCAAAGCTCCCATGACGAACTCACGGGCCTGTTCAACCGGCGCAAATACCAGGACGACGTGCGGGAATACCAGCGCAGCCCCAGCCGCACGGTGGGGGTGATTTTCGCCGACGTGGATAATTTGAAGATCACCAACGATTTTAAAGGGCATGAGGCCGGAGACAAATTGATTTTGCGCATCACAGATAAGCTGCGGCAGGCATTTTATGGCCATGCGATTTACCGGGTTGGCGGGGATGAATTTGTAATTGTGGTGAAAGACTTGGAGATAGACGCCTTTTTAAAATTATTTGAAAAGGCAAAGCAGCGCTTTATGCTCGGGGAAAAAAGTGAGATTTCCATGGGGAGCGCCTGGGAATCGGGCACCGTGGATCTGGAAAAGCTGCGGGAAATTGCCGATAAACGGATGTATTATGAAAAACGCCGGCACAAACAAGACCAAATAAACCGGGAAGCATATTATTAAAACTGCGGGAAAAGCGGCTTTTTGGGTATGCAGACGGTCTTCAAAAAATAAAGGGGGTTTTTATGAACGAGGAAAAACGGTTTGCCGTGCTCATTGACGCGGAGAACGTCTCATCCAAATACGTCAAGCGGATTTTGGACGAGATTTCCAATTACGGGATCGTGACGTATAAACGGATTTACGGGGATTGGACCGGTCCTGCCCGATCCGGCTGGAAGGCGGTCCTGCTGGAAAACTCGATTTCCCCGGTGCAGCAGTACAGCTACACCCAGGGACGCAACGCTACCGACGCCGCCATGATCATCGACGCCATGGATATTTTATATTCCGGGCATGTGGAGGGCTTCTGCCTGGTTTCCAGCGACAGCGATTTCACTAAGCTGGCCGTGCGCCTGCGGGAATCCGGCATGATGGTCGTGGGGATGGGGGAAATCAAGACACCCAAGCCGTTCAGCGTGGCCTGCGACGTGTTTAAATATTTGGATATCCTGACCGGCGAAGAGCAGATAGAAGAGGAAGAACCCGCCGGGGATACGGATGCATCGGAGGAAAATATGACCGATGTGGAAACCATCCGCGAGGCAATGGTGAGCATTGTGGAGGAAAACGGCGACGAGGAGAACGGCTTGGGCATTGGCGAACTGGGCAGCCGGATATTGAAGCGGTACCCGGATTTTGACGTGCGCAATTACGGCTATACCAAGCTCTCCAAATTCCTCACGACCTTCGATTGTTTTTCCCTCACGCGGGTAAACAGCTCGGTTTCGGTGAAAATGAAGAACAACCCCCTCAGTCTGGAGACCGTGCAGCAGGAGATCATCCGCCGCCTGCGCGAAACGGAACAGCAGGAGACAGATTTGGGCCAGCTCCATCAGGCCCTGGCCAAGGTGTTCCCGCAGTTCCATGTAAAGGATTACGGGTACACGAATTTTTCCAGCCTGGTGCGGGAGATCCCCGGGATGGTGATCAAAAGTACCGGGAAAAACGGCTGTGTGAAGCGGGTGAGGTATCAGGAAACCGCCATTTCGCCGCCCTACCGGAAATATACGAACCAGAAAAAAGACGGATACGCAGCCTATGCGTGGAAAAAGAAAGCCCAGCGGTGAAAAAGATTTGTGGATAGGGCTTGCCTGCCGCGGCGGTTTTCTGGTATAATGGGCTAGGAAATTTACTTGCAAAAGGAGCAGATACCAATGGCAATGGAAAAAACGTATATTATGCTGAAGCCGGATTGTCTCAAGCGCGGCCTGATGGGGGAAGTCATCGCCCGGATTGAGCGCAAAGGATACCGCATTACCGACGCGAAAATGATGTGCCTGGACGAAGCCGTCCTGCGCGAGCACTACGCCCACATTGCGGACAAGCCGTTCTTCCCGGAGATCGTATCCTACATGACGTCGGGACCGGTATTCGGCATGATTGTCGAAGGGGAAAACGCCGTCAAGGGGATGCGTATCCTCATGGGCGCCACCAAGTTTGAAGAAGCGACTGCCGGCACGATCCGCGGGGACTATGCGTTCTGCACCGGCGAGAACATCATCCACGGTTCCGATTCCGTGGAGAACGCCGAGATCGAAATCCGCCGGTTCTTCAAATAAAAAAACAGGAAGCCGCCGCAGGGCTTCCCGTTACGGAAACGGTATGGCTTACGGGCCATGCCGTTTTTCTTTTGGATCGGTTTGGAGCTGGAGCAGACAGCGGCGCGCCGCAAGGGATGCTCCCAAGCCGTCGCGCAGGCGGAGGAAGCTGAGGATCTCCCGGCATCCCTGTGCTTGCCGCAGGAAAAAGGCTTCCCCGGTTTCATCCGGGGGCAGAGGGAAGCTGTCCTGTAAGCTTTGGAACAGCCGGGCCAGGATGGGGTTGTGCGCGGCAGCGACCAGGGCCGTATGGAATTGCCGGATATGTTCCTCGATTTGTTCGGCGGGTCCCAGACAGCGTTCCATCTGCACGGCGAGATCTTCCATTGCGGCAAGCTCGCTTTCCTCCGCCCGCTGCGCGGCAAGCTCGGCGGCCGGCGGCTCGACAGCAAGGCAGGCTTCCAGCCAGGCGGAAAAGCGGACGGCCGGATCCGGCGGGCACAGGGACAGCCCCAGTGGATCGTGCGGCACGGCCGGGGATTCCCGCACAAACGCCCCCACGCCGTGGCGGATTTCGATGGTGCCGGCGGCGTGCAGGAGCTTGAGGGCTTCGCGGATGGAGGTGCGGCTTACGCCGAGCTGCTGGGCAAAATCGCGCTCGGTAGGGAGGCGGCTGCCCGGCGGGAAGCGTCCCTCCCGAAAGATTAGGCGGGTGATGGTTTCGGCAATTTCCGCAGAAACCGTTTTGCGGGCCTTGGCCATGGATGTGCCTCCTTTTATAGCCGGGATTTGAAGTCCTCGTACCAGAAGGTTTTGAGGATCTCGACCCCTTTGCCCTCGCGGTACAGGGCGATGGCCGGCAGGTTGATCCCGTTGAAGGTATTGTTTTTGACCATGGTATAGTGCGCCATATCGCCGAATACCAGCTTATCCCCGGGGTGCAGCCGGTGGTCGAAGGAATAGTCGCCGTTCACGTCCCCGGCCAGGCA
>CAJFOO010000041.1 GCA_904397205.1 uncultured Clostridia bacterium | reverse complement strand
TACTGTATTAAAACATCCGCAGATGCCCTAACCATATCCAGAGCTTTGATTGCTCATTCTCACACTTGCGTGTTTTGCCGCCCTTTTTCCCGAGCGCGGCTCCTCGTTTCCTCATCCGAGTACGTCTCAAATGATTACGGGTTCCTTCTTCAAACATCTTGTTTGCTGCTGTTTAATTTTCAAGGTCCTGTGCCGCCTTTCCGGGCAGCTTTTCCAGTTTACCACACCGTTTCCGGTTTGTCAACTGTTTTTTTCTGCCCTGGGGAACCTTTCCCCGGCGGCTTTGCTATCATACCACATCCTTCCTCCTCTTGTCAACTCCTTTTTGCAAAATTTTTGGATTTTTTTGTATATACCACACTTTTGGGCAGGCAAATCGTGCATCCACCAGGGAAACAAACTATATTTACCATAATTTAGGCTGTCCTGGAATGCAGACAAATATACAAAAAATTTTTTGTTATCTGAAACCGGGTTTTTCAAAGAGAAAGCATCCTCTGCTTCCCGCTGACACACAGATTCTAAAACCGGAGGAAAAATAATCCGGAAAAAAGGCTTGCATTTCCTGTCCAAATTTGATAGAATACTACTGTTGTAATGATTTCATGCCCTTTCAAAGGAGGTGCAGACCCCATGGCAAAATGTGAAGTTTGTGGGAAAAGCGTGGCTTTTGGCATCCAGGTTTCCCACTCCCACCGGCGTTCCAACCGGACTTGGAAGCCGAATGTAAAGCGCGTAAAAGCAGTGGTAAACGGTTCCCATAAGCGCATTTACGCTTGTACCCGTTGCCTGCGTTCCGGCAAGGTAACCCGTGCCGTATAAGCCGGCCCGCAACGGATAAGGTCGAGAAAAATAAACAAAAACCAGGGCTTTCCTTACAAGGAGGCCCTGGTTTTTTATGTTTGCGAATCCGGTTTTTTACGGAAGGAAATCTTCTTTTCGGTACCGGAAAGGATCCGTTGGATATTCGCCCGGTGCTTTGCAATAATCACGGCAGAACAAATCGCGGTCATCGCGGTAGCGGCAATCACATAGCTTATGCCGATACCGGTTTCCCGCAATCCCATCTGATAATCCGCAAAAAAGGTCATGCAAAAAGTAGCAATCGGATAGGCAATACTCCCCACAATCGAACACAGCGATACCATGCGCGACGCGGCGAATACCACAAGGAATACCCCCAGGCAAATCAGGAATACCCGCCAATCCACGACAGCCGCCGTAGCCGCCAGGGTAACGACCCCTTTGCCGCCCTTGAATTTAAAATACAACGGATAGATATGGCCGATCATACAGAAAAAACCCGCCAGGTACGCCCCATACTGGGCTGTGATGTCCGGGATGCCGTTTGCCTGACAGACAGCCGCAAACCAGATGCGCGCGGGGATGACGGCCGCTACGCATTTGAGCGCATCGAACAGGAAGGTAAGAGCAGCGGCTTTTTTCCCCACGGAACGCAGGACATTCGTGGTACCGGCGTTTCCGCTGCCCATAGTGCGGATGTCTCCCTTGCCGAACGCCTTGGAAAACAGGATCGAAAAACTGATGCTGCCCAGCAGGTACCCTCCCACAGATACCACTAAGGCCGGAAGCCAAAACAAGGCAAGATAATTCATACGGATCCCCCTTTTCCGTTATCCATGCTGTTTTTCCCCGCGTTCCCGCACCACCAGGCGGATCGGGGTGCCCTCCAGGCCGAAGGTTTCGCGGATTTGGTTTTCCAGGTAGCGCTGGTACGAAAAATGGAACAGCTCCGCCTGGTTCACAAAGCAGACAAAGGTCGGCGGCTTCGTGCCCGCCTGCGTCATATAATAAATCTTCAGCCGTTTGCCTTTATCTGTGGGAGGCTGTACCCGGGCGGTCGCCTGTGCCAAAACATCGTTGAGCGTACCGGTAGTAATGCGCATGGCGTTGGCATTGGCCACCTTGTGGATCGTCTCAAATAAACGATCCAGCCGCTGGCCGGTCTTGGCGGAAATAAACAGGATGGGGCAATAAGACATAAACGAAAAATCCTTTTCGAGCTTAGCACGGTATTCCTGCATGGTTTTGCCGTCTTTTTCCACAGCGTCCCACTTGTTGACGGCGATCACACATCCCTTGCCTGCTTCATGCGCCAGCCCCGCCACCTTGGAATCCTGTTCGGTAAAGCCTTCCAGCGCATCAATGAGAATCACACACACATCCGCCCGCTCCACGGCCATCTGGGAACGCAGGACACTGTATTTTTCAATATCATCGCCCATCTTCTGCACCTTGCTCTGCCGGCGCAGGCCAGCGGTGTCGATCAGGGTAAAGCGGCCGGCCGGTGTTTCCACCGTGGTATCGATCGCGTCCCGGGTAGTCCCTGCAATGTCCGACACGATACACCGGTTCTCTCCCGAAATCCGGTTCACCAGGGAGGATTTCCCCACATTCGGCTTGCCGATCACTGCCACCTGGATGCATTCCCCTTCCTCCTCTTCCTCTGAGGACGGAAGACGTTCGCAAACCGCGTCCAGAAGATCGCCCGTGCCGTGCCCGTGTACGGAAGAAACGGCAAACGGATCCCCCAGACCCAGATGGTAGAATTCATAAAATTCCGGGGGCAGATCGCCTACGGTGTCGCACTTATTGACGCAAAGCAGCACGGGCCTGCCGCTTTTCTTGAGCATCACCGCGATTTCCTCATCGGTTGCCGTCACTCCTGTACGCATATCGGTGACCATCAAAATCACGTCCGCATGCTCGATCGCCAGACGGGCCTGCTCGCGCATCTGGGACAACAGAATATCCTTCGATTCCGGTTCAATCCCGCCGGTATCCACCAGAGAAAATGTGCGATCCTTCCACTCACATTCCCCATAAATCCGGTCGCGCGTCACGCCGGGCTGGTCATCGACAATCGACAGCCGCCGCCCGATCAGCTTATTAAACAGCGTGGATTTGCCCACGTTGGGCCGTCCTACCACCGCTACCATGGGTTTTGCCATGTTGTATCCCTCCCTATCACAGCATCCAGCAGCCGCTGGCCATCGTTGGGAACGGGTTCCACCGGGACCCCCAGTTCCCTTTCCACATCCTGCACGGAAACGTCGTCCAAAAACAAATCCCCGTCATGCCGCAGCATCACGCTGGGCAGCAGCAGGCATTCCCCCATCCGGCGGGGCTTGAGCTGGGCGATCAAATCCGTTCCCGTGACCAGTCCGGCCACCGTAATCGTTTCCCCGAAAAAATGGTTGACAATCTCCACCACCTCGCACGAAAGCCCGGGACATATCGCCTCAAGCCGCTCCATCAGACGGCAAAGGAACGGGTAGGCCGCCGTGCCGGTAGCCAGGGTCACCCTGCGGGGGGCGGAAAGCGGCTGCGGGGACTCCTGCCATTCTTCCAAAGCCAAGGTGAATTCTTCTTCCAGACAGGCCAAAGACCCCACGCCGCTTTCGAGCTGGCAGAAATCCTCATAAAATTCCGCCGGCGGGATGGGGCGCTGTGCGGCCAGATAAAATTCATCCGCCGCGTATACCGTGCGCCTGCCGTATTCGTCCCGGAACCGGTCGCCGAAGCGATCCGCCATATCGATGACCTGCCCCGCCTCTTCCCGGGTGTAGGGACGCAGCTCCGGCAGACCTTCCCGGAATTTCGTCAGCCCCACGGGCACCAGGGACACGCTCTCCAAAGCGGGGAGCAGGCGTTCCAAATCCGACAGGGTGCGCAGCAGTTCCGGGCCGTCGTTAATACCGGGGCAAAGCACGCACTGGGTATTGATCCGGATCCCTGCCTGGGCCAGACGCGGCAAAATAGACAAGACTTCCCCGGCGAACCGGTTGCCCATCATTTTGACCCGCAGCGCGGGGTTGGTCGTGTGGACCGACACATTGATGGGACTGATACGCATCTCGATGATCCGCTGCACATCCCAGTCGGAAAGGTTCGTGAGCGTGACGTAATTCCCAAAGAGGAACGACATCCGGGTATCGTCGTCTTTAAAATACAGGGTCTTGCGCATCCCTGCCGGCATCTGGTCCACAAAGCAGAAAATACAGGCATTGCGGCAGGGGCGCTGCCGATCCATCAGGTAAGAGGTAAATTCCAGCCCCAGGGGACGATACTGGCTTTTGCGGATGACCACTGTCCGGGTATCGCCGCCCGGGGAAGCCAGGCCGACCTCCACCTTCGCATCCGTTTCATAAAACCGGTAATCGAGCACATCGTGGATCACATGCCCGTTGAGGGTCAGAAGCTGCTCCCCTGCCTGGATCCCCGCCCGGGACGCCGGGCTGCCCGCTTCCACCGAAGCAATTGTCACCGCCAAGGGACCCCCTCCTTTCCCGAAAAAAATAAGAGAAGGATTTCTCCCTCTCTACGCAGCAAAGGAAGGTTATGCTTCCTTTTTGATAACTTCTCTGCCATTGTAAAAGCCGCAAGCCTGGCAAACCCTATGCGGGGTTTTGTAGTCCCCGCATTTTGGGCAATGCACAAGGGTGGGAGCCTGGAGCTTCCATACGTTGGAACGTCTTTTATTTTGTCTTGCGCTCGACAGCTTACTCTTTGGTACCGCCATCTTCAGCACCTCCTTCTATTTCTTCCACAGGTTTTTCTTCTATCCATTGTTTCAGGACCTCCAAACGGGGGTCTATCTGACGGGTTTCACATGCGCAGGAGCCTTCGTTCCAATTCTGCCCGCACAGGGGGCAAAGCCCTTTGCAATCCGGCGAACACAGGTATTTGGTCGGCAGTTCGAGTAAAATATCGGCCCGGATAAGCTCATCCAGATCCAGTTCTTCCTCCACTACCAGATAAAAATCGCTGTCGTCCTCCTGATTGAGCGAACGCACCAGCCCATGCCGGAACGAATAGGCGTAGTCGCGGCGGATCATCTCCGTGCAGCGGTCACAGGGTACCGACAAAGAAAAAGCAACGTCTGCTTCCAGGATAGGAGAGCCGTGGTTGCCGGTAATTTTGCCTGTGACGGAAACCGGGGAGGAAAACGGGAATGCTTCGTGGAATTCCACACCGGAAAAATCCAGCGTCTCTTGAAATTCCATCCGCTCCTCCTGACCGGAAAAAAGCTGTTTCAGGTTCAAAAGCATCATACACCTCTGCGCCATACTAGAATATTATAGCGATTTATGGCGCCTTTGTCAATAACTAAATCGGGGGATTTTTACAAACCCGCCGGAAACAAAACCGCCGGCAAGGTCCAAGCCCTGCGGCGGCGTTTCCTTCTTGTAATTTCCTTAGCCGAGGCTTACACTAATTCCGCAATCGCCTTGACCGACGCGGGGATCTCCTCTGCCGAAGCGGAGATGGAAAGGGTCACCTTGGTCTCGGCAAACGAAGCCAGGGTGTTGACTTTTTCCGCAAAGGATGCAAATTGTTCCATGTCGTTCCCGATAATTTTCAGGGTAGAGTCCACAAAAATTTCCTTCACGTCATAATTCCCAGCGCAAATGCCGCTCAGGAAACCGTAAAATGCTTCCGTCCCGCATACATGATAGGGATCCAGGGCAATCAGGCGGGCCTGATGAGAGATTTCCAGCGTGAGCTTGGATTCCTTTTCAATCACCACCACATTGCCGTCGGTCTTTTCCACCGCTGTATTTGCCGCGTCCACCAGTTTTTTGGTTTTCCCAGAGCCTTTTTTCCCAACAATCAGAGTTATCATTGAAACTCCTCCTAGTACAATTTATATTATTTCCATCCTGGGCGCGGGCCATGCCCCGCCTGTTTTTGGAGAATAATGGCTTTTTTATTATCCGTCCGCCGGTTTTGCCGGAACGCAGTTCTTTTGCAGGCGGGCCTGCAAGGCCTGCCGCTGCGTCTCATATCCCGGCTTGCCCAGCAGGGCAAACATATTTTTCTTATAGCTTTCCACTCCCGGCTGATCAAATGGGTTAACCCCTAAAAGGTAACCCGAAACAGCGCAGGCTTTTTCAAAAAAGTAAATCAGCGCGCCGAGGGAACGCTCGGAAAAGTCTTCCACCCGGATCACCAGGCTGGGGACGCCGCCGTCCTCGTGGGCCAGCGCGGTCCCCTCAAACGCCCGGTGGTTGACGTAGGATAACGTTTTTCCGGCCAAGAAATTCAGGCCGTCAATGTCTTCCTGTTCCTCTGCCAGCGTGATTTCCCGGGCAGGTTTTTCCACCAGGACAATGGTTTCAAACAGATGGCGGCGGCCGTCCTGGATATACTGCCCCATCGAATGCAGATCGGTGGAAAATACCGCCGAAGCGGGGAAAATCCCTTTCTGATCCTTCCCTTCGCTCTCGCCGTAGAGCTGCTTCCACCACTCGCTCATCATGGCAAACCGCGGCTCATAGCTCACCAGCAGTTCGATTTCCTTGCCTTTGCGGTACAACAGGTTCCGCACGGCCGCATACTGGTAGCAGGCATTGGCCTGCACATCGGCATGGCGGTAAGTCTCCCGGGCCCAGACGGCCCCTTCCATCAGGGCGGAAATATCCGCCCCGCTCACGGCGATAGGCAAAAGCCCCACCGCCGTCAGCACGGAATACCGCCCGCCCACGTCGTCGGGCACCACAAACGTTTCATACCCTTCGCGGTCCGCCAGCTGCTTGAGCGTGCCCTTGCAGCGGTCGGTCGTGCAGATAATCCGGCGGCGGGCTTCTTCCTTGCCGCATTGCTCTTCCAGCATTTCTTTGAGCACGCGGAATGCAACCGCCGGCTCCGTCGTGGTACCGGATTTGGAAATCATATTCAGCGATACCCGCTTCCCTTTGCACAAAAGGACCAGTTCCGCCAGTGCGGAAGGGCTTAAGGTATTGCCGGCAAAATAAATATCGGGAGTGCTTTTGGGCAGGGCGTTATAGGCATCGGAATGCAAAAATTCCACCGCCGCCCGCGCCCCCAGGTACGAACCGCCTATGCCGATGACAATCAGAATGTCGGAATCCGCCTGGATCCGTGCCGCGGCGGCCTGGATCCGCGCAAATTCCTCCCGGTCGTACCGGATCGGTAAATCCAGCCAGCCGGTAAATTCGCTTCCCAGCCCCGCGCCTGTGTGAAGCTGCTCATGCGCAGACTGTACCTGCGGGGCCATCGCCGCCAATTCCTGTTTCCCCAAAAAACGGGAAACATGCTGCATATCCACCTCAATCAGCATACTTCCACCTTCTTATTTTGCTTGTGTTCCCATTGTACAATATTTCCCACCCATTTGCAAGGCATGGGACAAAAATCATAAAAAATAATTTGCTGTGCCGTTATAATTGGAATAAACTTTGCAGAAGCATCCACAGCGACGAGGCAAACGTGACTTTTTCCACCCGGTATCTCGCCGTAACGGGATACTCCGCCAGGATCTCCTCCTGCCCCTCAAGCTGGAAGACAACCTTCCCGATCGTCTGCCCCTGCTCTACCGGCGCCTGTAACGACGACGCCATCTCTACCCGGCTTTTCAGTGCGCTTTCCTTTCCTTTAGGGATAAGCAAACTGCCGGGCGTACCGGTTTCCCCTTCCACCTGGCTTTGCATCCCGCCCGTCACCGGCACCGCAGGAAGCTCCGGCATTTCGGGAACCACGGCGGCCCAGTTGGCAAAGCCGTAATCGAGCAGCGTCGTGGCGGAAGAAAACCGTTCCTGCGTGGTGCTGCACCCCAGCACCACGGCCACCAGGCTCAGGTTATCCCGCTCCGCCGTGGCGGAAATGCAGCTGCCCGCCTGGCTGGTGGTGCCGGTTTTCAGGCCGGTAATCCCCTTGTAGGTGCGTATCAACCGGTTGGTATTGACAAGCTGGGTTTCCCCACCCCGTACATAGTCCATCCAAATCAGGGTGTAATCGAAGATCTGCTCGTGCTTTATCAGTTCGGCGGACATAATTGCCACATCGTGCGCCGTCGTCACATGGCCGTCCTCGTCCAGGCCGTTGCAGTTTTTAAAGACCGTATTGTCCATCCCCAATTCCCTGGCCCGTTCGTTCATCCTCTCGACAAATTCATCCTCCGAACCGGACACATGCTCCGCCAAAGCCACCGCCGCGTCGTTGGCGCTCATGACCACGGTCGCTTTGAGCAAATCGTCCACCGACATTTCTTCCCCGGCCTTCAGCCAGATATCCGATCCCCCCATCGACGCGGCGTGCTCGCTGGTCGTGACCATGTCGGTAAGGGAAATTTTCCCTTCATCGATGGCCTCCATAACCAGAAGCAGGGTCATTACCTTGGTGATGGAAGCGCAGGGACGCTGTTCCTCCGCATTTTTGGCGTAAAGGACCTGCCCGCTCCCCGCATCGATCAGGATAGCCGACGGGGCGGCGACCTCCTCGTCCGACAGCGCGGATACCGGAAGGGGGACCGCAAGAAAAGCCAACAGAAAACAACCTGCCAAAAACCCCGCCGCCAGACGGAGCCTCTTTTTGCCATAACCGATCCGCATGGGATCACCTCCAGAAATCACGCTCGAAATATTTCTATATCTGTATGCGTGAAACAGGCGGCGTATGTCCGGGGGGCGTCAATCCCGCCGGACGGGGATATTCCGGGAGGCCAGGTATGCTTTCAGATCGGGGATGCGGATTTCCCCAAAATGGAACAGGGACGCAGCCAGTACCGCATCGGCCCAGCCCCGCTCGAACGCATCGTAAAAATGCTCCAGCTTCCCGGCCCCGCCCGAGGCGATCACCGGCACCGACACCCGTTTGGATACCGCCTGGGTCAGTTCCAAATCGTAGCCGTCCTTCTGTCCGTCGCAGTCCATGCTGGTCAGCAGGATTTCCCCCGCCCCCAGCTCCACCGCCTTGATTGCCCAGGCCACTGCATCCTTTCCCGTGTCGATCCGGCCCCCGTTAAGGAACACCGTCCACCCGCCTTCCTCGCGGCGCTTGGCGTCGATGGCGCACACCACGCACTGGCTGCCGAACCGCCGGGCGGCGTCCTGGATCAACTGGGGGTTGCGGAACGCCGCCGAATTGACGGAAATTTTATCCGCCCCCGCGCGCAGCAGCTCCTGGAAATCTTCGACCGTGCGGATCCCGCCGCCCACGGTGAACGGGATAAAAATATGCCGGGCCACCTCGCGTACCAGTTCCACCATGGTGCCCCGGCCTTCGGCCGAGGCAGTAATATCCAGCAGCACCAGCTCATCCGCGCCCTGCCGGTCATATTCTACCGCCGCTTCCACCGGATCCCCGGCATCCCGCAGATCCACAAAACTGGTCCCTTTCACCACCCGGCCTTCTTTTACGTCCAAGCAGGGAATTACCCGCTTTGCATGCATATGCCTTCCCCTCCTTTTTATCCTTGTGCAATGCTTTCGGTAAAGTTTTGCAGCATCCGCAGGCCCACCCGGCCGCTTTTTTCCGGGTGGAACTGCACGGCGTGCAGGTTGCCCCGCTGCACCGACACATCAAAGGGGATGCCATATTCCGTGCGGGCGGAAACTACCTGCCGGTCCTGCGCCTCCACATAGTAGGAATGCACGAAATACACATACGCCCCCTGCTCGATCCCCCGGTACAGCCCTTCGGTTTTGGTCAGGGCCAGGGAATTCCAGCCCATGTGGGGGATCTTGATTTCCCAGTCGTATTCCTTGGGGATGCGCCGGATCTGCCCCTGCAAAATCCCCAGCCCAGGCACGCCGGGGCTTTCTTCACTGCCCTCAAACAGCATGTGCAGGCCCAGGCAGATCCCCAAAAACGGCTTGTCCGCCCCGATAAATTCCCGTACCGGCTCCACCAGGCCCGACTTTTGCAGGCACTCCATGGCATGGCCGAACGATCCCACGCCCGGCAAAATCGCCGCGTCCGCCCGGGAAAGCTCACGGGGACTGCCCGTGATCCGTACGTCCCGGCAGCCCAAAAACGCCAGCGCATTCGCGACGCTGTGCAGGTTCCCCGCTCCATAATCAATTAACGCTATCATGTTACGCCTCTTTCCGGAAGCCGCAAAAGGTATATCCCCGCAACGGTTCTGCATACCATGCAATACGGTTTCCACGTTTCAAAATCCGCATTTATTGTACCATGTTTCGTCCCCTCCTGCAACTGTCCCGTTGGACGGCAGGAATCCATCCGCCCCGAAAAATGCGATACCCAGGAAAACAATATTGACATCCCTGCAAAAAATGGCACAATAAATTCCAGAATTTTATTGGATATATTGAAGTATGGGGGTTCTTTATGGATATTCTTTCCCTGTTGGGGATTGCCGTCGGCCTTTCCATGGATGCGTTTGCCGTATCTATCGCCACCGGTGCCGCCGCCCACCCGCTGCGCTGGCAGACGTCCCTGCGGATGGCCGCAGCCTTTGGGTTGTTCCAGGCCATGATGCCCTGCATCGGCTGGGGGATCGGCCGGGTGGGGGAAGGCTTTATTACCCAGGTGGATCACTGGATCGCTTTGCTGCTCCTTGGCTACCTTGGCGGGAAAATGATTTGGGATTCCCGCAAAAAAGACGAGGAACACACATCCGGTTCCCTGCCCTGGAAACGCCTGTTTGCCCTGGCTGTGGCTACCAGCATCGACGCGCTGGCTACGGGGATTCTGCTTCCGTCAGCCGTGGGGGCCTACACGGTGTGGCTGATGCTCGCGTCGGTGGGAACCATCGGGGTTATTACTTTCGGATTTTCCTTTGGGGGTGCGTATTTGGGCAAACGGTTCGGTTCCCTGCTTTCCTCCAAAGCGGAACTTGTCGGCGGGCTGGTTCTGATTGCCATCGGACTGAAAATTTTTATTGAACATATGTTTTTTTAACCGGCGCCGGGCCTTAATATTCTGTTACAGAATTTAACAAAATCCGCTTTCCCTGCTCTTCCTGTTTGTTTTTCAAAATCCCTTGTCTTTTCGGGAAAATGTGGTATACTTTGGAAAAGAACCTTTCAATACATTGTGCAGAAAGCTGGGTCTACTTATGTTTAAGACGCGGATCCATATCGATATTTGCAGCATTGAGATTATAAACGATCCTGCCCTTCCCTGGCTGGTAATGATCCATGGCTTCGGCGGCACCCGCCACATGTGGAACAAACAGGTGGATCGGTTTAAAGGCCGGTTCAATATCATGGTGGTGGAACTGCCCGGGCACGGCGATGCGGAAGACGGCGTAGCGGAATACCCGCAGGTGGATTTCACGGAAATTGGCAAGCATCTGCTCAACCATTTCAAAAAGAAGCAGATCCAAAAAGCACACTTCCTCTGTGTATCTCTGGGAAGCCTCGTAATGGCCGCCCTGATTCAGCTGCGGCCGGAAATCGTTGAGTCGGTTCTTTTGTGCGGGGCCATCTTTGGCATGGAACCTGTCAACCGCTGCATTCTTCATTTTGGCAACGCCATTAAGCCCCTCCTGCCCTATATGTCTCTGATCCGCCTGCTGGCCATGATCCTCATGCCGCGCCGCTCCCATAAAATTTCCCGGAAATTCCTGGTGCAGGAATGCAAAAAACTGGGACGCCAGGAATTTCAGAAGTGGTATGAACTGCTTTGCCTGGAACTGAACCGCCTGCGCGACAATATTGCCCTGTTTGCCCGGACCCGTACGCTGGTGATTATGGGACGGGAGGACTATATGTTTTTCACCCCTTCCCAAAAAACCCTCGCAGGGTATCCCGCTATCCACTCTCTCGTGATGGAACACTGCGGGCATGTATGCAGCCTGCAAAAGTGGCGGGAATTTAACGTGATCGCCGGGGAGTTTTTTGAAAACCACCGTCTCCCGGACAAGGACGTGCTCGACCAGCTGCAGACAACCGTCACAACGGCACAAGCCTCCCAAACCATATAAAAAAACCCCGGCAGCATTCCCGCTGGCCGGGGTTTTACAATTATTGTGGTAAATTGGCTTCCCGCTGCTTAAGGTAAGTTTCCGCATATTGCAGGATGATCCGATCCTGTTCAAACTCCAGGGAATCCATTGCCTCCTGGAAGGGCAGGATCCAATAATCCAATACCTCCCCTTCCTGCGGGACAATCTCCGTGCTATGGAATTCCCCCAGCAAATATACTGCTGTCTTATGGATAAAAAATTTCACCTTGTAGTCATATGCGTGACGAAAGCCGTCGATAATATCCACGGTCAGGCCGGTCTCCTCCTGGATCTCCCGGAGAACTGTCTGCAATTCCGTCTCGCCGTATTCCACATGCCCCTTGGGGAACCCAGTATGGAGCGAACGGTTTTTGATCAGAAGGTATTCGCGCCGGCCATTATTTTGCCGGAATAACACCGCCCCGCAGGATTTTTCATACCGGCAGGTATACGACAGGGTTTCACTGGCTGGGGTACGCAAGGCCGTCTCAATATCAGGCTGGTATATCTCTTCCCCCGGCGGCGCGGCAACAAAACGGAAGGGCTCGTTTTCGGGTTTCTGTATGGCAATGACCTCCAAGTGGTGGCAATCCTCCGGGGATTCCACCCCCAGGACATACACCTCCTGTTTTTTCCCGGTATGGCTGAGGGTATCCGCCTCAAACCCCTTGTAAACCAGCGGGTGATCGCAAACTTTTTCTTTTACAATGACCGAAATCTTTTTTCCTAAAGAGAAATAATCCTGGGCTTCTGCGGCGATGTTTTGGACAAACTTGGCTTTGCACCGGTTATACGAATGGCGGTCGTTAGCATATTTTGTTGCCAGTTCCCGCTTGAGCGCTTCGTACTTTTTACGTTTTTCTACATTGACCGCCAAATAATCACGGAAGTTTATCAGCTGCTGCCAGGCGCCGCTGCCCTGTTCCACCACATAGATATGATGCGTGCATCCCTTGTCTTCCGTACGCTTTAAAAAGAACATCTGTTCATTTTGGTCGCGTTTACTATGATGGAAATACCCCTTTTCTTCCAGTTCCGCAAGTTTTTCCTGTACAGCAGGAAAGCCTTTCACGGCAACCGCAATGTCCACAATCGGCTTGCAGAGCATACTGCCGTCGGCCACTGCGCCGCTGCCTACCTCCTCCATGCTGACAATCTCGTCTCCCAAAACGGCCGTCCAGTCTTCCTTGGCCTCTTGGATCGCTTCAGCCCACATCTCCTTGCAATTCGCCGGAGTAAGCAGGGAGACTTTCCCGCCGGAAAGCCCGACTGTCTTTTGTTCCATGGAGCCTCATCTCCTTCCTTTTACCAAATTCCTTGCCATACCCCCTCTGCGGACATGGCTATTTTGTTTTAGTATACCATCCTCCAAAGAGATATGCAAGGAGAAAGCGAAAAGAGCTTTCTGTTTAATATGGAAACCGGCTTCTTACCCCCGGATTTGTCCCTCTTACCCATCTGCCGCTTGCAGTCCGCGGGGAACCTGCCGTATAATGCAAGCAGAGAAAGGAGGTGCCAAATGGACGTCCAGATCCAGGAAAACGGATGCGCGCTGCCGCAGGTTATCATACAATGCCGGAAGGTAACCGATGAGATCCTCCAACTAAAACGGCACATTGAACGGCTGGATACAAAACTCCAGGCAAAAAACGGTGGGGAAACCTGCTTTGTCCACCTGGCCGACGTATTGTACTTTGAATCGGTGGACAACCGTACCTTTTTATATACCGAGCAGGCCGTGATGGAAATCAGGCAAAGGCTGTATGCCCTGGAGGACTGGCTCCCGGAAAAGGATTTCATGCGGTCATCCAAGTCCCAAATCCTGAACCTTGCAAAAATCCGGTCTCTGAAGCCGGAGATAAACCGCACCATCCTGGTCACCATGTGCAACGGGGAGCGGCTCTCCATCTCGCGCAAATACGTCCCCGGCATAAAACAACGATTATCCATATAGGAGGCAAGCCCATGAGAAAAAAAGACCTGATACAGTTTTTCGTATGGATGCGCAACGGAACGGCTTTCTGCATCAGCTGGTTCCTGCTGCTGCTGGTAATTGCCCATTCCCTCAGCCATACGGAATCCATTTCTACCCTCGCTCTGGCAAAAATGATGCTCCTGAGCGCCGGGGGGGTCCTGCTGTTCTGCATTTTCTTCACCCGCCTGTTCCTCAGGCGGTGGCAGTTCCTCCCCCGCCTGACCTGCTGCATCCTCTCCGTCGGGATATATGAATGCGCGGGGCTGTACTGGCTGGGGTTTTTCCGCGGCAGCGGCGGCATCATCCCCTGGGTAATTTTTGCATCGATCCTGTTCCTGCTCTACCTGCTTTGCATCGGCATCTATCAGATATACAGCAGAAAGAAAGGCAGGCTCTATACCCAGGCCCTGCAAAAATACCAGCAAAGCCGCCGGGAAGAAACAGGGGAATAACGGCAAGGGCCGCCGGAGGAAACAAAAAAGCGACGCTGCGCACGTCGCTTTTTCGTGGTTAGAATAAGAAATCCGGGGAGAATCCTGGGCTTATTCCTCTCTCATCTTGGCAAAGCACTCACTGCAATATACCGGGCGGTCCTCCCTCGGCTTGAAGGGAACCTTGGCCTCTTTTCCGCAGGAAGCGCACTGTGCGGTATACATCTCGCGTTCCGGCTTTGCTGCGTTCTTGCGGGCGTCGCGGCAAGCCTTGCACCGCTGCGGCTCGTTGACAAAGCCTTTGGATGCATAAAACTCCTGTTCACCAGCAGTGAATACAAATTCGGAGCCACATTCCTTACAGATGAGAGTTTTGTCTTCGTACATAATTGATTTACCTCGCTTTGGATTATGAATATTTGCCCATAGACGGATTCGCACCGCCGCCTTTGATGGATCAACGCTCTAACTGTTTAAGCTACCCGGGCATATCAGGCTATCCGCAGCCTCTTTGAAAAATCCGGAACCCCTCAGCAAAACTCCCGCATTTTGCGGCGTACCCTTTGCAGGGCATTATCCACGGATTTGCTGGAAATCCCCAATTTTCTGGCAATAGTGGAGTACCGGCACCCCCGCACATGCAAAAACAACACCTTCTGCTCAAGGGGAGTCAACTGGTTTTGCAGGCGCGTATGGAGGGTCTGGAATGCCTCGCGGGCAATCAGCAGGGATTCCGGGTCGGATACGGGGGAGCAGATATCTTTTTCCAAATCCTGGTATTCGGTATCGTTGAGGGAAACACAGATGTGGGCCGGCAGATCTCTTTTCCGCACCGACGCACGGTGCGCTGTAATCATGCGGCGGGCAATGCATACCCCCGCGTATGTACGGAAACTGGCATTTTTCTCCCCATCATAGCTTTTGGCTGCCCGGAACAGGCCCAGGAGCCCTTCCTGGTACAGGTCATCGGCCTCCAGATCCCCATTGCAAAATGTGGAAGCCTTGGCCTGAATCAACGACATATAGCGTTTTGCCAGTTCGACAAAGGCTTCTGCACAGTCTTGGCGAATCCATATCACCAACTGTTCATCGGTACATGCTTCCATTTCCTGCGATACGATAAAAACACCCCGCCAGCCAATTGGATACTACCTATATCATAACCGATATATGCGGAGAAGTCAATCCAAAATTTATGAAAAATGCAAAAAATATGATAAATTTGTGAATTCTCTTTCGTTCACCCTATCTACGGCAAATTTTAACGCTTTAAGAGAAAAAACAACGGCTTTTTCCCCTGACAATCGGTTGTAATGCTCCAGATTTTCTGTGGGATTTTGCCGCAGAAAGCAAAAATAATTCTTTTTTCACAATATAATCTTCCCTTTTTTCTTTATAATAGAAGTACAGAAAAGGGGGAATCTGACCGATGTTTGCAAAAATTCACAGCATGGGACTATATGGTATGGAAGCTTTCCCGGTAGAAGTGGAAGTGGACGTATCCAAGGGCCTGCCCGGCTTTGACCTGGTCGGCCTGCCGGATACCGCCGTCAAAGAAGCCAAAGACCGCGTGCGCGCCGCACTGAAAAATTCCGGGTTTTCCTTCCCCATCAACCGGATCACCGTCAACCTTGCGCCTGCCGACAAGCGCAAGGAAGGCCCTTTGTACGACCTGCCCCTGCTTGTAGCCCTGCTGCTGTCCACCGGGCAAATCCAGGCGGATCTGGACGACGCCATGTTCCTCGGGGAATTGTCATTATCCGGGGAAACCCGCCCCATCCGCGGCGTCCTTCCCATGGCGATCGAAGCCCGCAAAATGGGCCTGCGCCGTCTGTTCCTGCCCGTGGAAAACGCGGAGGAAGGGGCTATCCTGGAGGATTTGGAGGTATACCCGGTCGCTTCCGTCCCGCAACTAATCCAACACCTGTGCGGGAACGCATCCATTTCCCCCGCGCATCCCGGATTCTCCCGGCCCACAGCCTTCCCGCTGGATTTCGCCGATGTGCGCGGGCAGTCCGAAGTCAAGCGGGCTCTCGAAATTGCTGCCGCTGGCGGCCATAACGTCATCCTGATAGGCCCGCCCGGATCCGGCAAGAGTATGCTGGCCAAACGCCTGCCCTCCATCCTGCCCGATATGACCCCGGAGGAAAGCATGGAAGCTACCCAGATCCACTCCATTGCGGGATGCCTCGCCAAAGGCAGCGGCCTGCTCAAAACCCGGCCGTTCCGCGCGCCTCATCATACCGTGTCGCCAGCCGGGCTGTCCGGCGGGGGAAGCCTGCCCCGTCCCGGCGAGCTTTCTCTTGCCCATCACGGGGTTTTATTTTTGGATGAACTTCCGGAATTTACCCGCAGTTCTATGGAAGTGCTGCGCCAGCCCATGGAGGACGGCACCGTCACGATTTCCCGGGTGCAGGGAACCATCACCTATCCCTGCTCTACTATGCTGGTCGCCGCCATGAACCCCTGTCCCTGCGGTTATTTCGGGCATCCGGCCAAACCGTGTACCTGTTCTTCGGGAGCGGTTTCACGGTACTTATCCCGGGTATCGGGTCCCCTGCTCGACCGGCTCGATCTGCATATTGAAGTCCCCGCCGTACCGTTCGACGAACTGTCTTCTGCCAGGCCCGGCGAACCATCCGCGCAGATCCAGCAGCGGGTCAACGCCGCCCGCGAGATCCAAAACCGCCGCTTTGCCGGGACCGGCATTGCCTGCAACGCGCGTATCCCGGCCTCGCGGCTGGCGGAATACTGTCCCCTGAGCGAACCTGTCCATCGGCTGCTCAAGGAATCGTTCGATCGTCTGGGGCTTTCTGCCCGGGCATACGACCGGATTTTAAAAGTTGCCCGCACCATCGCGGATTTGGAGGGCAGCCCGGATATCCTCCCCCGCCATGCAGCGGAAGCGGTACAGTACCGGAGCCTGGATCGAAAATATTGGCTGCGGGAACTTCCGAAATAGCCCAACCATAAAAAGCTCCCCGTAAGCTACACACTGATAAGGGAGTATTAAGAACAAACTAACTGAATAACCGGCAGACAGGTTTCGACAGAAAGCAGGTGAGAGGTCAAAGACTTCTCACCTGCTTTTTATACCGCGCGGAACGATAGAACAGCATTTTTGCGCTTCCGAGGGAATTATATTCCTGCTCCGCTTTGGCACTCTGTAAGCCGCATAATCCCCAGCAATTTTCATCCATCTGATCCAGCCAAATGCACATCCAAAATCACCAAACAGAAACGGGGCTTCACGAAAACCTCGAAATGGCACAGTAAACTTCCGCAGAATATTCGTCCTGCAATGCTCCTTGAATCTCTTCACAAGTTTTAAAATTTTCATTCACAACCAGTATATTCTTTTTTAAATTGAAGCCTCCTTTCTGATTTGGTTCTGCATATCAACAAGTATCTCCTCCATCATCCACTTGCTATTTTTTAATTTCCCAAAAATTTTGTCATCCAATCAGTTACCGGCATCCAGGAACGATCGCTGTATGCGGCTCCCGCCACTGTTTCCAGATTAGTCACATCCACATCGCCTTCTGAAACCATGTCCTGCGTTACCAGGCTGACAGGCAGTTCCAGCCAGCCGCTGGCTTGTCCTGTCATGGGATCCAGAATTTTATCATACTCTCCCGCCAATTCCAGCGCAAGTACCCGCATACCAAACTCTCCGTTATAGCTCCAGTTGCTCGTGGCGCAGGCCTTCCAAGGAGAGGTTTCTTCTGCCATTTTCTCTATATCGGCGTTACAAATATCCACACTCACCATAGGAATATCTGCATTGGATTTTTTAAGAGCGTCATAAACACCTCTGGCGTACAAATCATAGCAGCACCATATGGCGTCAATCTCGCCTTCTCCATAACTGGCCAACACATCCGTCATCGCCTCTGCTATGGAGGATTCAGCGTTGCTGTGGTCGTCAGGACCGATTGTTTCCACTGTCCGAATTAGCCCTAGTTCCTCATAGTGCGCATATCCCTCTTGGCGGCGGTCAAAGGACGACAAAAACTGCGGCCCTTCCCACACCTTGAGGATATTGACCGGTTCGCCTGCATCCGTTTTATCGGCATACAAAGTATTGCAGATATAGTCAAGCAGCAGTTCCGCCAATTGGGAATCCTGCTGGAAGAACTGGGTAACGCCTTCTATTTTCTGCGTCCGTCCGCTGCTATCCTCGAACAGGGTATCAAACGTCACAATCTTCAAATCCGGATACTGTTCTGTCAGATCCTTTAAGAATTTGTACGCATAACTTTGGCCGCCGTGACTGAGCAGTAATCCGTCATAGCCGTCGGCGGCACATTGTCGGGCGGTCTCCTGCCACTTTTCATCCGACCCGTCACAGAAAAACGCCTGGAACTCCATGCCGAGTCCCTCGGCGGTTTCCTCCGCCGCGTCGGACCACATCTGAAAAATATCCGACGAAGCCATCTGCATGATATAAGCTACCTTTTTCCCCGCTACGGGAGAATCTGCAACCGTCGGGGATTTTTCGTCGCTTGCCGAGCACCCTGCAAAGGAGCACAGCATAACTGCCACTGTCAGGAAAGCGGTTACCTTCCTCAAAAACATATGATTCACTCCTTTTTTATTCTCCGGCCCGCAGCAGCCGGTTCTTTTTTCCATCGGCCTTGAATACAAGGCCAGAGCAAACGCTTTGCCAATGGGATAGGCAATACTTTGAGAGAGCCCGAAGCGGCATGGAGGGCTTGTGCGTCCGCATAGCCGTCCGCCTCGGCCCGGATCTGTTCTGCGTTTCTGCCTGCCAGCGCCAGTTCGCGGATTTCCGGCATCCGCAGCAACTCCCCAAAGGCGGCCATTCCCCACGTTTCCATTGCCAATGACTACTCACGCCTCTTATTCAATGGTGAGGATATCGATAAAGCCGGTTACTTCAAATACTTCCCGTATGGTTTCGTTGACATGTCGGATCACCATTTTCCCCTGCTTATTCATCGTCTTCTGCGCAGTTAGAATGACACGCAGGCCGGCGGAAGACAGGTATTCCAGCTTTTCAAAATTCATATTCAGTTCCGTAACGCCATCCATAGAGCCTTTGAGTTCCGTTTCGAGCTGAGGGGCCGTGGTGGTGTCCAGCCGCCCCTCCAGAGCGAGATTCAGAACAGTTCCTTCTGTTGTTTTGATGATGTCCATATGATAACCTCCAACTTTTTTGTTATTACAGAATCGATAGACAGCTTACGACTGCTTTTCTTCACCGGCATAAAAGGTATAGGGTATCTCCTCTTTCTGGCAGAGGACGGACGCCAAATTCAGATGGTCAATCACCTCGTTTGCGATTTTTTCTACATTTTCTTCTTCCACAAAAATCATCATATACACAAGCGTATCGTTGCCTTTGCTCTCACCATTTTCCGTATAGGCTCCGTAGGTGCGGTGCTCGGTATACCCGTAGCCGTAGCTTTCGATAACGCCCCGAATATACGAGGAGGCATCATCCATTGAGATCTCCTGCTCGCCGGTATCCGCATCGTTTAGCCCGAAGTACACATGGTAAACCATCTCTGTTTGCTGACCGCTCTGCTGTCCGCAGCCGGACAGCAGCAACATGGCTGCCAATACCACCAGCAGCAGGCAAATACTTATCTTTTTTAGTTTCATGATTGTTCTTTCTTCCTTTCGCCGCCTGTTTTATAAAAGGCTTTCTGTTTTCCACATACAGAGGCAATTTTCCATCCCATTCGGAACAGCAGGATGTGTGGAATAATCCCCCTTACATCTTGTATCACGGGCATCGCCACCTGTATTTCCTTCTTAAAATACAATGGTCACTGTGTTGACTCCGTCAGCATACCATCCTCCGTATATCTCTCAATGATAGCGCTGATCTTATCTGTCAGTGGGCTGTCTTTTTGCAAGCCCAGGCCGTAGCTGTCGGGAGCCACCGTTTCGGGGAATATCATCAGATCCGGCTGCCTGGCCACCGCCAGCTGGGCAATGGGCATATCGGTCACTACGGCGTCCAGCGTACCCGACTGCAGCGCAAGAAACAGGGCGGAAAAATCATCGTAATACTGATATTCACAGCCGCTGACAATGTCGTTCACAAGCTCGTTATGAATGGTACCTGTCACTGCCCCCACCGTTGTACCGGCAAAATCCTGCAGCGTCTGGAAACGGACTTGGTTCTGTCCTGTGTTCGCCACAACCGCCACCACGCCGCCGGTATAATTAGGATCGGAGAAATTCACGCTTTCCGCCCGTTCCTCCGTCACAGTCAGGCCGGTGGCCGATACATCGTATGCCCCGGTAGCAAGGCCCGTGAAAATAGACGCAATCTCCGTGCCGGTCACTTCCAGCCCGTAGCCATAAGTTTTTCGCTGTCCCTTATCTGTGTTTTCCTCTGTTATTTCGCCTGCTTCTTTTCCATACCAAAGTCCTTTGTCATATAGTATGCATTGTCGGTACAGCAGCCGTCTGTAATCAGCAGATCCTCTCTTTCCGATTCATAACCCTGCACGTTGCCGTACCAGAAGATCACAGCAATTTTCCCACTGCTCAGCGCAGACAGGCGCGCGTCTGCCTTAACCTGTACAAAGTCTGCTTTTCGGCAATCGCATTCATCAGCGCCACGTTAAAACCCACAAGCATTCCGGCCGCAGCCATATAATCCAGCAGCGGCAGATCCCCGGTCATACCGACTACAAATGCTTCATTGCGGCCGAGATAAACGCATGCCATTAGTTGATTATAAAAAAACTGCGCAAAAAAATAATTTTTTTGCGTGAAACACCAGTTTTTCTGCGTGAAATATGTGGGAAGCAGTTTCATATAAAAACAGGATAAGCGGGTCGGAACAGGCACAAAAGAGGAACAGCCAACAATAATGGCTGCTCCTCTTCCTGTCAATTTCAATTATCATGTATCTTCAGAATTTCCGGTGCTGTTAAAGATATCCTTGCCGAAGATTCTGTTTTTAGGCAGTTCAGCAGTTATGGACAATGCATACTGTCACAGTTCCGTCCTCCAGCCGATAACCAGATATTCGCATCATAAGATTGTCAATGAATTTGTGAAGAAGATTACCGTCCATGCGCCCGACAAGTCCAGCAGCCACCGTCGGCAGAAAATCCAGATTATTGGGAACTTCATCGGGGAACTGGAATAGGACGAGGACAAGCAGACCATTGAACGAGAAAGAAAAAGCAGGACAGCATGGCAAATTGCCATGCTGTCCTGCAAGATACGATTACTTCCTTATGGGTGTGTGGTTTAGGGAGCTTTCTTTATTTTTTGTTTTTTGGCAGCCGGAACACATCCAAAAACTGCTTGGACAGTACATCGTATTCATGATGTTCCAGAATATAGGCCCGGCCCCGTTCCCCCATGGCCCGGAGTTCCTCTTTTGGGGTAAAAGCCAAAGAAATGGCCGCCTTGGCAATCGCATCACTGTCTTCCGGCGGGATGGAGATCCCGCACTTGGCATCGGCCACCATATCGTTGCCCGCCTCAATCGCAAAAATGACAGGCTTGGCGGCCATCATATAATCCATGAGCTTGTTGGGGCTGACCCCAAACCGGAACAGCGGCTGCCGCTGCAAGCCGACATACAGTGCGTCAAATTGCTGGAGCAGGCCAGGCACGTCGCCGCGCTTCACAGCAGGAAGAAGCTCGACCGTCTGCTCCAAACCGAGATCCTTCACCTTTTGGATCAGCCGCTCGCGCTCCGGCCCCGGGCCGACCAGAATCAATTTGATCCGCTGCTCGCGCAGCTTTTCCCCGGCTTCCACAAAGCTATCGAGCGCATTGGCGATGCCGTGCGCCCCCGTGTAGCCGATCAGGAAATACCCCTCTTGCCGGTAACGCAGCAGTTTTTCCTGATACACCGGCGGTTCGGACGAAGAAGACTGTTCCCAGTCCTCCTTGACAATCCCGTTGGGGATATAAACAAATTTTTCTGCCGCCATACCGTGCTCGATCATGTGTTCCTTCGCGCAGGGCAAAATCGATACCACATAGTCGCTGCTTTTGTAACACTCGTCCTCGGCCTTCTGCATCAGCCGGATATACGGATGCTTCGGGGACATCCCCCCCAATTCGATGGGGCTTAAAGGCCACAGATCATGCACTTCATAAATCAGCATGGCGCCGGATTGTTCCGCAATTTTTTTTGCCGGGTAAATATCCAGCGGGTAGGTGGAAGACGCAATCACCACATCGGGCGTCCCTTGGGCACAGATTTCGACCGCATACTTTTTCAGCCCGTGCAGGAAGGACAGCATATTCCGGATCCGTCCCATCCCATTGCCTTCATACGCCGGCCCGTTTATCCAGAAATACCGCACGCCGTCAATGGTTTCTGCGAGGGTTCTGCGGCCTTTCAAATCGGGATTCTTACTGCGCAGATGCGAATACGAGCTGGCCGCAATGGTCACCTGATGGCCGTCGCGCACCCAGCGTTTGGCCATAAAATACGGGCGGTATTCCATCCCATGGCGGCTGGATCCCGCATAGTGGTTAATATACAGAATATTCATGCTGCTGTTCCTGCCTTTTTAAAAACTAATTTCCCCCTGTGTCAGTTCCCGGGCAATCGCCTGCGCCGCATGCCCGTCCCCAAACGGCGCCTCAGCCCGCACGCTCTCGTCCGGTACGGTGGACAGGGCCTTTTGTACGATATCCTCGGTTTCCAGCTTGGCCAGCACATTCCAGCCGCCCCGCAGGGTTTCCACCCATTCGGTCTCGCCCCGCAGGGTCACGCACGGCACATGCAGAAACCAGGCTTCCTTTTGCAGTCCGCCGGAATCGGTGAGCACCTGTTTGGCCGAAGAGGTCAGAAGGAGCATCTCCAGATATCCCACCGGGTCAATCAGCAAAATATTGTCAAAGCCGCCCTCGGCAATGGCTTCCTGTGCCAGCGCCCGGGTACGGGGATGGATAGGCAGCACCACCTTTTCCGGAAGCTGCTCAAACGCCGCGAAAATCTGCCGGATCGCCGACAGGCCGCACTCGGTAGTTTCTGCACGGTGCAGGGTGGCCAACCGGTACTCCCCGGGAATGATGCCGAGCGTATCAAAAATATCCGACTTGCCGGGCAGTTCCTTGGCCACCTCCAAAAAATGCAGTACGCTGTCGAGCATCACGTCGCCGCTGCGGCAGACTCCCCGCGTCAGCCCTTCCTTTTTCAGGTTCTCCACCGCGGTCTGCGTGGGACAGAACAGCCACCGCGAAATATGGTCGGTGAGCACGCGGTTTTGTTCCTCGGGCATCCGGCGGTTGTACGAACGCAGCCCGGCTTCCACATGGGCTACCGGGATATGCATTTTGGAAGCGGCCAGCGCACCGGCCAAGGTAGAGTTGGTATCGCCGTACACCAGGACAATCCGGGGCTTTTCTTCCAGGATAACGTCCTCGATTTTGATGAGCATCTCCCCGGTCTGACGGCCGTGGGTCCCGCTGCCGACCCCAAGCTGATAGGCCGGACGGGGGATCCCCAGTTCTTCAAAAAACACATCGGACATATTCGCGTCGTAATGCTGGCCGGTATGCACCAGCACTTCCCGGCATCCGGCCTCGGCCAGCGCGGCCGACACCACCGACGCCTTAATAAATTGCGGGCGGGCCCCCACAACCGTTACCACTTTCATTGCAACCTGCCCCCCGTTACTGCTTGATGTCCTTAGTAGACATGTCCGTGCTGGCAAAGCGCAGGCCGTCGAAACGCACAGGCTGGCCCGACTGCTGCGACTGATAGGCCGCCAGGATGATCTTCATGCCCTTGGCGCCTTCCTCGCCGTCCACCAGCGGCTTGGTATCGGTGCGTACGGCACGGATAAAATCCGCATACAAAAGATTATGCCCGCTGCCGTACACATCGGCAGGATCCTTCCCCGAAAGCGCGGCCACTGCTTCATCCTGCGGGCTTTGCGCAGCAAAATCCCAGGTTTCCACGCGGTTGACGGCCAATCCGCCAATCACGGCCGTGCCCGTCTCGCCAAAGATGGAGAGGGTTTCCTCCAGGTTTTTGGGATAGACGCAAGCCGTGCCTTCCACCATGCCCACCGCGCCGTTTTTGAACCGGATGAGGATCGCCCCGAAATCCTCGGCTTCAATGTCGCGCAGATAGTTGCCGGTCATCGCAAAAACCACGTCGGGTTCCCCGCCGAGGCTCCACTGGAGCAGGTCGATGTTGTGGATGCACTGGTTCATCAGCGTGCCGCCGTCCTGCGCCCAGGTGCCGCGCCAGGGCGCCTGCTCGTAATAAGGCATGGAGCGGTTCCACAGGATGCGTGCCGTCCCGTTGACCAGCTTGCCGAACCGGCCGGCATCGAGCGCTTTGCGCAGCTCCTGGATAGGCGCGTTGAAGCGGTTCTGATGGCATACCCCCAGCTTGACCCCTTGTTTTGCAGCAGCGGCAATCATTTCGTCCGCGTCTGCCGTGCTCAGGGCCATCGGCTTTTCCACCAGGACATGCTTGCCCCGGCGGATGCATTCGAGCGCAATGGCCGCATGGTAGCCGCTCTCCGTGGCGATCACGCAGCAGTCCGCTTCCAGCTCGTCCAGGGCCTGCCGGTAATCCGCATAGACCGGCACCTCCCTGCCGGTGCGCTCCCGGTAGTCCTCCGCCTGCTTTTGGGCGCGATCCGTCACCGGATCGCACACGCCAACCAGTTCCATATCCTCCCGGTTGGCGACGGCGGCCGCAATGTGATTTTTGGAAATCCGGCCGCAGCCGATCAAAAGAAACCGTAAATTTTTCATATGCGTTTCATCCTCTTCCGTTAGATAGTATGTCCCTTTCCTGGAAAAATACCCCTTCCCGCCGGAAAAATCCGCCGGATGGATCCAAAGATCCCCCGCCCTTGGCAGGACGGAGGAAACCGTGGAACAATACCAAATTACAATAATTCAATCTTTGCTTTATCCGCTACGTTGCGGGTAGCGTTGCGGGTATCGAACACCGCATTGGCATGCTTCTGCACAAACTCGTAATCCACTGCGGCGTGTGCCGTGCAGATAATCACAATATCGGCTTCCCGCAGCGCCTGCTCGGTCAGTTCGGCAAGGCCTGTATAGCCCTTGCCCTTATGCCGGTATTCGGAAATGTGCGGATCGAAGAACGACGCTTCGGCCCCCTGCTTTTGCAGGTGCTCCATGACTTCCAGCGCCGGGCTTTCGCGGTAATCGTCAATATCTGCCTTATACGCCACGCCCAGAACCAGCACCTTTGCCCCGTTCATAGCCTTTTTCTGGTGATTGAGGATCTTCATGGCACGGTCGACTACATATTCGGGCATGGCGGTGTTGATTTCGCCGGAGGTCTCAATCAGGCGGGTATGGTAGTCATATTCCCGCGCTTTCCAGGTCAGGTAGAAGGGATCGAGCGGGATGCAGTGGCCGCCCAGGCCCGGACCCGGATAAAATGCCTGGAACCCGTATGGCTTGGTCTTGGCGGCGTCGATAACCTCCCAGATGTTGATGCCCATGCGGTTGCAGATGATGGCCATCTCGTTGGCCAGGCCGATATTGATGTTGCGGTAAGTATTTTCCAGCAGCTTTTCCATCTCGGCTACCGCCGGCGAGGATACCTCATGCACCCCGCCCTCCAGCACGTTGCGGTACAGGGCGGCGGCCACCTTGGTGGATTCTTCCCCTACGCCGCCGACCACCTTGGGGGTATTCTTGGTTTTGTACTGCTGGTTGCCCGGATCCACCCGTTCCGGGGAAAAAGCCAGGTAAAAATCCTTGCCGCACTGCAGCCCGGTGCTCTCAAGAATCGGCAGCAGCAGTTCTTCCGTAGTGCCGGGATAGGTGGTGGATTCGAGTACCACCATCATGCCTTTGTGCAGGTGCTTCGCTACTTCCTCCGTGGAGCCCTTCACATAGCTGATATCCGGCTGCTGGTACTGATCCAGAGGAGTCGGCACGCAGATAGCTACGCAGTCCACGTCGCGGATAAAGGAAAAATCCGACGTGGCCGACAGCTTGCCGCTCTTGACCAGGGCTTCCAGTTCCGCGTTGACCACATCCCCGATATAGTTGACGCCCTGGTTCACCATTTCCACCTTTTTATCCTGCACGTCAAACCCGATGGTCTTATAGCCGGCATGGGCGATTTCCACCGCCAGGGGCAGGCCGACATATCCCAGCCCGACAATCCCTACGACTGCCTGTTTGTTTTCGATCTTCCCGAGTACTTCTTGAAACAGAGACATATGCTTCCCTACATCCTTTCTATACATTGCACCGTTGCCGGTCCCGTTATTCCTCTATGCGGTTCATGGCTTCACCGATTTGCCGCACCGTCTCGTCTGTCAAATAGCCGTGCATGGGCAGGCTGAACACCACCTCTGCCAGCCGTTCGCTTACCGGCAAATCACCCTGCCGGCATCCCAGCCTGGCGTATACCGGCTGCAAATGCAGCGGCCGGGGATAATACACCATGGTGGGGATCCCCTGCTCCTTCAGTGCGGCCTGTACCTTTGCCCGATGTTCCGGGGATTTGGCCCGGATGGTGTACTGCGCCCAGCTGGACAAAAACCCTTCCGGCACCCTTGGCACATCGTAGCGATCCCCCAGCAGCTCTGTATACTGCGCCGCCGCCCGGTTCCGCGCTGCGTTTTCCGTATCAAACGCGCGCAGCTTGGGCAGCAGGATCGCCGCCTGCAGGGTATCCAGGCGGGCATTGAGCCCTACGCGCACATTGTCGTATTTTTCCTTGCCCTTCCCGTGTACCCGGATCGATTCCAGCGTCTGGGCAAGCGCCGGGTCGTCGGTGAACACAGCTCCCCCGTCGCCGTAGCATCCCAGGGGTTTGGCCGGGAAAAAGCTGGTGGCGGAAGCATCGCCGAAATTGCACGCCTTTTTCCCGTGGATTTCCCCGCCGAAGCCCTGCGCCGCATCCTCCAGGAGAAGCAGCCCGAATTCGTCGCACACGCGCCGGATCGCTTCGTAATCCGCAGGCAGGCCGAACAGATCCACTGAAATCACTGCCCGGGGGG
>CAJFOO010000040.1 GCA_904397205.1 uncultured Clostridia bacterium | reverse complement strand
AAATCTCAAGGGTGGAAGCTTCTCCAGCCAGATAGCTCGCACGGATCCGTTCCTTGAGTTGCTCGATCAGATCGGTAATCTCCGCCTGCACATCGGCAATCTCGGCTTCCTTTTCTGCAATCTGCTGGTTATAACCTGCAATAATCTGCTCACGCACATCAATTTCCGACTGGAGGTTTGCCGCCTGCTCATCCAGCTTCTGCTTGTACTCCAGTTGTTTTGTCTGGTCTTCCTTAAGCTGGGCCAGCTCGGCAGCCACTTCCTGCTGCTGCTGCTGGATTTGCTGTTGCTGCTGCTGCAAATCCTGCAAAGAGGAAGCCGCATACACCGATGGTGCGGAGGCAGTCCAGCTAAAAATCGAAGCAGTGGTAATGGACAGCGCCAGCAAAGCGATCATGGCCATTTTCACCGTAAAGAACCGGCGTTTTTTTTCTGGTTTTTCCTCCATGAGATTATTTCCAAACATTGATCTCCCCCCGTTCTTTCTTCAAAAACTTACTAATCGAAATCAGGCCGCCTACCGTACCGAACAGGACGCCCGCTGCAAGGAATGTCAGGACAATCCACCACGCGATGCTGGAAGTAGGGATCGGCTGGAACGCCGCAATAATCCCGGAGACCGCCCCCGCTACCTGGCTGTAAATAATCAGCAGCAGGCCGCTGCCGAGCGCGCCGGAAATCAGGCCCAAAATCATGCCTTCCACCAGGAAGGGGATCCGGATAAAGCCGTTGGTGGCCCCCACGGATTTCATAATGCTGATTTCCAGCCGGCGGGAAAACATCGTAACACGGATGGTATTGGAAATGATGAACAAAGACACCACTGCCAGGAAAACTACAATTACAATCCCGACAATCCGCACAAGAAAGTCAATGCGGGTGAGCATACTGGCAACTTCGGTATAGTCATTGATGCGGTATACCCCGTCAATCTGACTGATTTGATCGGCGGTTTCCTGGTATAAAGACACATCCCTCAACGATACCCGGTACGCATGGGGCAAAGGGTTGTCGTCGCCCAGAAGATCCTCCAGCACCTGGCCATCCTCGCCCAAGGCGTCCAGATACTCCTGCATGGCCTCGTTTTTGGAGACAAACACGGTGTCCTGCACATTGGGCAGCTGCGCAATCTCCCTGCCAATCATAGCGGCTTCCGCGGTCCCCACATCGTCGTTTAAGTACACGGAAATGGAGTTTTGATCCTCCATGACCTGCATAGCCTGTCCTACATTGATGGAAAACAGCACCGCTGCGCCGGTGAGCAGCAGGCACGAGACCAGCACGCCCACCGAAGCCAGGGACATGGTCCGGTTGCTCCAGATATTGCGGAACCCTTCTTTCAATAAGTACAGCAAACTGCTGAAGGTCACGCCAACACCCCCTCGGCCGCACTGTCGGCAACCACGGTGCCGCTCTGGATTTCCACAATCCGGCGGTTAAAATGGCGCACCAGGTTATGTTCGTGGGTTACCATTAAAATGGTGGTTCCCCTGCGGTTAATTTCGCTGAGCAAATCGACAATTTCAAAGGACAGCTCCGGGTCAATATTGCCTGTGGGCTCGTCCGCAATGATCATCTTGGGATTGTTGACCAGCGCACGGGCAAGACCCACCCTCTGCTGTTCCCCGCCGGAAAGCTCGGGGGGCTTGCGTTTCATTTTATCCTGCAAGCCGACCATGCCGAGAATATACGGCACACGCTTGCGGATCACCTTGTTGGATGCGCCCACCACACGCATAGCAAACGCCACATTATCATACACGGTCATGTGGTTGATCAGGCGGAAATCCTGGAACACGATGCCCATGGTACGGCGCAGGTAAGGGATATCCCGCTGTTTCACCTGCGAGAGCTTGTGGTGATTGACCACAATCTCGCCGCTTTCGGGGCGTTCCTCGCACATAATCAGCTTGAGGAAGGTACTTTTGCCGGCGCCGGAGGAACCCACAATAAACACAAATTCCCCTTTATCCACCGAAAGGTTAAAGTTCCGCAAGGCCCTGGTGCCGTTGGCATAGGTCTTGGAAACGTTCTTAAATTCTATCAACTATGATCTCTCCATCTCTTTCTATTCACAGGGAACAGGAGCTTTGCCAAGCAAAGGCCGCCCATCCCAACCAAAAAAATATATTTTGCCCTCTTTTCTTTGTTACATCAAACATTTTGAAACGACATCCCGTGCTCTGGAAAAGAAGGTCTGCGGGCCTCCTGCACAAAATAGACAAATGGCAAAGAAGACACCCACTGGCGTCTGGTTACATGATACCAATGGGTGAAGGGTTTATTATTCTTCAAAAGAACTAACTATAAATTTTTTGTAATAATTGTTCGAAGGCTAGAACTTTACAGGATTGGAAGAAAGGTATTTTTTCACCATCAGCGCCACTTTGAACACAATGGCGTCCTCAAACTCGCGCAGATCCAGCCCGGTAATCTTCTTAATTTTCTCCAGCCGGTACACCAGGGTATTGCGGTGGACAAACAGCTTGCGGGAGGTTTCCGACACATTCAGGTTATTTTCAAAGAACCGCTGGATTGTGAACAGCGTCTCATGATCGAGGGACTCAATCGAGCCGCGTTTAAACACTTCCTTGAGGAACATATCGCAAAGCGTCGTAGGCAGCTGATAAATCAGGCGGGCGATCCCCAGGTTATCATAGCTGACGATGGTTTTTTCCGTATCGAACACCTTGCCCACTTCCATCGCCACCTGGGCCTCCTTAAAGGAACGGGCCAGATCCTTAATCCCGGTCACAATCGTGCCGATGCCGATCATGCAGTGGGTATAAAACTCGCTGGCCAGCGTGTCCACAATCGAACTGGCGAGCTTATCGAGATCGCGGGTATCGATATCGCCCCGCACCTCTTTCACCAGAGCGATGTCGGTCTCGTTGATGTTGATGACAAAATCCTTGTTCTTATCGGGGAACAGGTTCTGGATCACATCATAAGCCGACACATCGGACTTATTGGTAATTTTAATGAGCATACATACATGGGATACATCGGAATTAAAGCGCAGTTCCCGGGCTTTGAGATAAATATCGCCGGGGAGGATATTATCGAGAATGACATTTTTAATAAAATTGCTGCGGTCATATTTCTCATCGTAATACTGCTTGATGCTGCCCAAAGAAATCGCAAGAAGGTTGGCATATTTTACCGCCTCTGCGTCGTTGCCGGAAACAAATACCGCATATTCCGGCTTGGGATGATGGCCAAAAGATTTATATGTATACCCGTTGAGGGTAAAGGTGCCGGCGGAGGCCATCGTCTCAGGGGTCACGCTCTCGTTGACCTCCCCAATTCTGCCCAGTTCACTGCAGGCAATAATGACCGACGTTTCGTCCATCACCCCAATCGTGCGGTCAATCGCGTCGCGCATTTGGTGGATAACCCCTTGAAACAATCGATTGGACATAGCATTCTCCCTCGCTTTTTAAAAGTATTTTCCAAGAAAAGAACCCGTAACAGCCTTTGCATGGAATGGTGGTTTTCCCCTGATATTTGAGATATAATTTGTGTACTTTACTACTTGCAATCTCCAACTGTACTATTTATTCTACATAAATTTTGTAAATATTTCAACTAAAAAAGAATAAATTCCTAAAATTTCTTTGAAAAACACACTTTTTTTACAAAAATCCGCCGATTGCAGCCCACAAACTCCGTATTTTGAGAACATGTATAAAATAAAAGATCAGATTTAGTAGAAATAAATAGAAACAGCAAGGGGAATTTGTCATGTTTTACTTTTGTATTTTCAGGCGATCTTCCGGGAGAGGCAAAAAAACCGACGCGCATTCTTCGGCAGAAAGTTCCCGGGCCTGTCCGGGAAGCAGGGCACCGTCCAGCACAAGCCCGCCGATCTGTACCCGTTTCAAATGAACCACGGTTTTCCCCCTGGCCGCAAACATGCGCTTCACCTGGTGGAACTTCCCTTCGCACAGATCCACCTGCGCGGCACTGCCTTCCAGCAGGCATAATCTAGCCGGCAGGCAGCGCAGGCCATCCTCCAGCACAAGGCCCTCGGCAAACGCCCGCACATCCTCTGGAGCCGCAGGACGATCCAGCACGGCGATATATCGTTTAAAAACCCGGCTGCGGGGCGAAAGCATCCGATGGGCAAACGCGCCGTCATCGGTGAGAATCAGCAGCCCTTCTGTATCCTTGTCCAGCCGCCCGGCGGGAAACAGCCCCCGCCGCTTCTGATCCGGCCGCAGCAGATCGAGCACCGTAGGCGCATGGGGATCGCGCGACGCACTGAGTACCCCAGCCGGTTTATGCATCATATAATAGACCTGCCGGGCAAACCGCAGGGGATTGCCGTCCACAGAAACCGTATCCTTCTCGGGATCCAGCTTGTGATCGGGACGGCAAACCCGCTCTCCGTTCACACAGACCCGGCCCTTGCGGATCATCGCCCCCACTTCCTTGCGCGAACCAAGGTTTTGGGAAGCCAAAATTTTATCCAGCCGATCCATCCTCTACCTCCCGGCAAAAGGAAAAAGTTTCCACGTCGAACATCCCGCGGGGGGTGATGCGCAGGGCGGGGATGACAGGCAGGGCAAGGAAAGACAGCGTAATGAACGGGGAAATCCCCGGATCCACGCCCATCCGGTATGCCATTTGGGTCATTTCCTTGACCGCCGCATCCACCTCCTCGTGGGGCCGATCGCTCATCAGGCCCAAAATGGGCAGCGCGAGGGTTTTGCGTACCTGCCCGCCGGAGACCACCGTATAGCCGCCGCCTGTACGTTCCAGTTCCCGCACAGCGAGGAGCATGTCCGCATCGTTGTCCCCCACCACCAGGATATTATGGGAATCATGCCCCACACTGGAGGCGATCGCTCCCCCGCGCAGGCCGAACCCCGTCACTGCACCTACAGCGATTTTCCCCGTGGCGTGATGGCGTTCGAGCGCGGCAATTTTGTTCCACTGCGCATCGGGGATAAAAATCCCGTCCTGTTGGGGCAGACGGGCGCGCACATGCCGGGTGAGGATTTCCCCGGGGACAATGCCGATCCCATCCGAAACCTCCCCCACACGCAGCCGGAATGCAGATTCCTCCAGCGGGGCGAGATGCACCGTGCGGCAAAGGGCGTCCTTCGGCTTAACCGGACACAGCGGGTACTCCCCGACCGGTTTGCCGCGGTAATACACCGAATGGATGGAAAACGAATCAAAATCGTCCAGCACGACAATATCCGCCTGGGCGCCGGGACTCAGGCGGCCCAGATGGGATAAACCATACGCGCGGGCGGGATGGAGTGTGGCCATCTGGATGGCCTTTGCCATGGGGATTCCCAGTGCGGCGGCGCGCCGGACGCAATAGCTGATGTGCCCTTCGCGGCAGATGTCCTCGATATGCTTGTCGTCGGTGCAGAAGCTGAAGCTGGAAAGCTCTGTCCCGGACTCGACCAACCCCCGTACAATGGTATCAAGGTTGCGGGCGGCAGATCCCTCGCGGATCAGGACCTGCATCCCATTGCGGGCTTTTTCCAGCGCATCAGCAAACGTGGTGCTTTCGTGATCGGTGGCAATGCCGGCCAGAGCGTAAAGCTGTAATTCCTTCGGGGTCAGGCTGGGGGCATGTCCATCGATCACCCGGCCCTGGAACAGGGCCAGCTTTTCCATCATGGAAGGCTCGCAGGATACCACCGACGGGAAATCCATCACTTCCCCCAACCCCAGCACCCGGGGATCGTCGCGGTAGGGCTCCATATCCTCCGCCCGCAGGACACATCCGTTGTCTTCGAAGGCGGTCGCCGGTACGCACGAGGGCAGCATGGCGAACACATTGCCCGGTGCGTCCTTTGTATCCTCCAGCAGATAGGAAACCCCGTCCATCCCGGCCACATTCGCGGCCTCATGCGGATCCATAATATAGGTTGTCGTGCCGAACCGGGCGGCGGCGTGTATCAGGCGGCTGGGAGCCACCAGGGTGGATTCCATATGCAGGTGCGCATCGATCAGGCCGGGGACCAGCACCTTGCCGGTACAGTCGATCTCTTTTTCCCCCGTGTAGGAACCAAGGCCGACCACAATGCCGTCCTGACAGGCCAGATCCCCCTCCAGCAGCTCCCCGGTAAAGACACAAAACACCTTGGCATGTTTAAACACCACCCCGGCGGGTTTTTCCCCCTTGGCATAGGGGGCCAGCTCGGGATAGCGGAACTCCTTACGCATACAACATCCTTCCTTTCCGCCGCGGTTTGCGGCATAGCGGTATTTGCAAAGCCATCCTGCCACGCCGGGCGGCTGGAGGATCGATCTCCGGGCTTGGAAGCCCGCATTTTTCACTTTCTGCCTCTCATTGTACCACGAATCCGCACGGGATACAAACCTTATTCCCCGGCAAAGCCGAACATAAACCCATCAAGTGCGGCAGAACTGATATCCCCGCCAATGACTTTCCCATCCAGGATCAATAAAGTAGCCCGCACATTTTCCCCGGACTGAGGATAATTTGTCACCTGGTACACCCATTTTTTACAAGCCTTGCCGGCATATTTGGACAAATCCAGCCCCTGGCTTTTCTGGATGGCATTATACTCCTCATACACCTCGGAAAATTCCTCAGGGATCACCACTTCCGACACTTCCAGCGGCTCGGGATCCACTTCCCACCCAAACTGGCGCAAAAACGTAAGGTGATCCTCGCTGTCCGCGGCGCTCAGGCTGTATTTCTGTCCGGAAGCCATGGCCCATTCCTCCCCGCGGATATTCAAAAAGGTAGCCAGGACCAAAATCGCCAGGCATACCAGCACAACCACACCGGCCAGGATCCATTTGACTTTTGCTTTAATGGACACAACAACCATACCCCATCCCTCCTGTACCTAATACATATGGGAAGGGAAAAAGGAATATGAACAAAACAAAAACCGGCAGGGATCTCCCCGCCGGTTTGCTGCTTATGTGCATCGGGCTATTGCGATAATAAATCGATGATGGTTTTTCCGTTATCTTCCTTTGGCTGCTGTGCCTGCTCTTTTAAAGAAGACGGCACATCTTCCCAATCTAATAGAATCCGTCCCCCTTCGGCATACGGCGGCAGCGCAGAGATGTTCGGATAATACATGCTCAGCGGGATTACTTCATAAAACCCAATCACCATTTTCTGTTCCTCCGTATTGCCCGGAATAGTATAGGTGACTTCCAGCGGGCAATAAAACAGTTTCTCCGTTACCGGGATGGAGGTTTGGGTTTCCCCCACACAGGACCAGCCAATGATTTGGATCGAAGAGGATTCCATTTTTTCCAGTAAAGCATCCGCTGGTATACTCAGTTGATTGTTATAGGAAGCATCTTCATGATTTCTAGGATAATACAGGTATAAAACAGTCCGGGTCGGCTCCCGCTTCATGATACTAGACATGAATGTGTATTCCAAATCATACCGCCTCATGGGATGAAAAGAGCCAGATTCTATTTTATCACAAGCGGTGAAAAGAAGAAGGAAACCAAAAACACTCAGGAATAAAACAGCGGCTTTCTTTTTTCTCAACCGTTGGAAATACATAGCGTCCTCCTCAGGAAATCCGCCCGCTTCCTTTTACCAAATTTTCCCTTATACGTCGCCGCGGGCCTTGGCCTCCAGGACAACCTTATCCACCAGATGGGCCGGCAGTTCTTCATACCGCACGAACGAGAAGGTATAGCTTCCCCGGCCATGGGTAGCCTGCCGCAGGAAGGTAGAAAAATCGAACATTTCGGCCACCGGGACCTCTGCCTCGACGATCTGCAGCCCGTCCTTATCCGGTTCCATACCCAAAACACGGCCGCGGCGTTTGTTGACCTCGCCCATGAGATCGCCCATGTTATCATCCGGGATGGTAGCAACCAACAACCCGAACGGTTCCAGGATCACCGGGCCGGCCTGGGGGATCCCCGCCTTGTATGCGGCGGCGGCAGCCATTTTGAACGCCATTTCCGACGAATCCACCGGGTGGTACGAGCCGTCGTATAGGGTAGCCTTGAGACCTACCATGGGATAGCCTGCAAGCACCCCTTTCTGCATACATTCGCGCAGACCCTTTTCGACGGCGGGGAAAAATCCCTTAGGCACGGCGCCGCCGACCACGCGCTCGTCAAACTCCAGCGAATCGGACTCGCAGGGCGAAAATTCGATCCACACGTCACCACACTGGCCGTGGCCGCCGGTCTGCTTTTTATGCCGTCCCTGTACGCTCACGGTCTTGCGGATGGTTTCGCGGTAGGCCACCCGGGGCTTTTCGAGTTCGACTTCGACGCCGAATTTGTTTTTGAGCCGGGAAACAATCAAATCCAGATGCTGTTCCCCCAAGCCGCACACCACCATCTGATGGGTTTCGGCGTTATTTTCAAACCGGATGGTCGGATCCTCCTCTGCCAGGCGCAGGATTGCCTGGGCGGCTTTGTCCTCGTCGCCCTTGTTTTTCGGCACGACTGCCATAGCCAGGGTAGGCGTGGGATAGATTACCGGTTCCAGCGTCACCTTGCGGGTGGGGGCACAAAGGGTGTCACCCGTGCTGACATTTTGCAGCTTGGGTATCGCGCCGATGTCCCCCGCACCGATCTGATCCACTTCTTCCTGGCGTTTGCCGCGGATCATAAGCACCTTGCCGATGCGCTCCGTATTGCCCGTGCGCATGTCGATGAGCTGGGAATCCGAGGAAATTTTGCCCGACACCACCTTGATATACGACAGCTTGCCGATAAACGGGTCGATGACGGTTTTAAAAACAACAGCCGCCGCAGCGCCGTCCTCATTGACGGAAACCTCCACCGGCTCGCCGTCCACGTCCACACCCAGCTCGCTGCTCTTGTCGGCGGCATGGGGCACAAGCCAAATCAGGCCGTTGAGCAGTTCGTCGATCCCGTCGGTACTGTGGGCGTCGCCGCAGAACACGGGGCTGATTTTGCCGGACTTGACCCCCTGGCTGATCCCCAGGATCACCTCGGCGGGAGTAAACCGCTCGCCGGAAAAATATTTTTCAAACAGCTCGTCGCTGGTTTCGGCCACCGCCTCATACATCGCCGTGCGCAGCCCTTCCAGCCGGGTGCCCATGTCGGGCATAGGCACCTCCATGGGCTTGCGATCCTCATACCGGTACGCCTTATACTCCAGCAGGTTGACATAGCAGTCCACCTTGCCGTCGACCAGGAAGGGCACGACCACCGGGCAGATCGACGGGCCGAAATGGGCCTTGAGCTTTTCAAAGACCTTATAGAAATCGGCGTTTTCCTCACACAGCCCGTTGACAAAAAAGATTTTTGCCAGCCCGTTTTTCGTGGCGGCCTTTTCGGCCTTTTCGGTGCCCACGTTCACGCCGCCCTTGCCGGATACGGTAATCAGGATCGAATCCGCCGCCCGCATGGCCTCGCACAGTGCGCCTTCAAAATCGAACAGCCCGGGGGTATCCACCAGGTTGATTTTATAATTTTTCCATTCTATGGGCGCGACCGCGGTCGAAACCGTCGTCTGGCGTTTGATTTCTTCCGGGTCATGGTCACAAATGGTATTGCCTTCTGTGACGCGGCCCAGGCGGTCGGAAGCCCCCGACAGATACAGCATCGCTTCGGCTACGGTGGTCTTGCCCGAGCCGCTGTGCCCTGCAATCGCTACGTTTAAAATGTTTTTGGCCTGATATTGTTTCATACTATGTAGACTCCCTTTCTCGACCAAATGCAGATCTCCTTTGGTGAATCCACCAAATTCATAATCCAATATGCAATAATTATATCGCAAAGCCACAGAAAATACAAGAAACAATCCCTCCCCTTCAAATTTTCCGCATATTAGATAAGAAGGCAATCCATTTTATAGTCAATTACACAAAAACCTTTCCCATCCTGGAGAATCTCCCCTCCCCTGGCAAAAGCAAAGTTTACACAGAGTTTACCCCCAGAAGATTTTAGACTTTACAGAAATGCTGTATCATGGTACCATCCAAACTAAAGGACAAATTCTCAATCTTTACAGAAGAGGTGACCATGACAATGAAAGCAAAGAAGAAATGGGCAGCCTGCATACTGGCACTGGCCGTGGCCTGCGCCCTTCCCGCGCCAGCCGCACTGGCTGCTGAATCCCACACGCAGGAGGATGCTGTCATTGTGCTGTATACCAACGACGTACACTGCACCTCGGACGACGGTATGTCTTATGCCGCCATCGCCGGGTACAAAGCGGAGATGGAAGCAGCCTATGGGGAAGATTCCGTCACCCTGGTGGATACCGGCGACGCGATTCAGGGCGGCATCCTGGGATCCATGTCCAGCGGCAGCTGGATCATCGACATCATGAACCAGGCAGGCTACGACCTGGCTGTCCCCGGCAACCATGAATTCGATTTCCGTGTGGATACATTCCTAGATATTGTGCAAAATCAGGCACAGTTCCCCTATCTGAGCTGCAACTTTGCAGACAGCGACGGCAATCCCATCCTGGAACCGTACCGGATTGTCAGCTACGGTGATGTGGACGTCGCGTATATCGGCATCTCCACCCCCGAGACGCTCAGCAAAACCGCTCCCACCTACTTCCAGGATGAATCCGGCAACTACCTCTACAGCTTCTACCAGGGCGGGGATGGCCAGGAGCTCTACGATCAGGTACAGGAAACCGTAGACGCCGCCCTCGCGGATCAAGCCGATTATGTGGTTGCACTGGCGCACCTGGGGGAGGATGGGCAAAGTTCCCCGTGGACGTCCACAGAAGTGATTGCCAATACCACCGGCATCGACATCGTGCTGGACGGCCACTCCCATACCGTAGAGCCTTCCCGCACCGTGCAGAATGCTGCCGGGGAGGACGTGCTCCTGAGCCAGACCGGCACCAAAGCCGAATCCCTCGGCAAACTGACCATCTCTCCCGACGGCTCCATGACCACGGAGCTGATCCCTCTTGCTGAGGTCGATACGGGTTCCGCCGCCTACACGGCTGCGGCTTCCTATATTGAAAGCATCCAGGCCGAATATGAAGAAAAAGCCCAGGAGGTGGTCGCTGCCAGTGAGGTAGAGCTTACGGTGAACGATCCCGATACAGGGGAACGTGCGGTACGCTCTGCGGAGACCAACCTGGGTGATCTGTGCGCCGACGCTTACCGCATGGTACTGGGGGCAGATATCGGCTTTATCAACGGCGGCGGGGTACGCGACAACCTGGCCGCTGGGGAAATCACCTACGGAGACATTATCGCCGTGCATCCCTTCGGCAACCTGGCCTGCCTGGTCGAAGTATCCGGCCAGCAGATCCTGGATGCCCTGGAGCTTGGAGCCATGCAGGCAGGCGAGTCGGAAAACGGAGGATTCCTCCAGGTATCGGGCCTGAAATATACCATAAACACTGCCATCCCCTCCTCCGTAGAACTGGATGATGCAGGAAACTTCCTTTCCGTATCGGGCGACCGCCGGGTATCTGACGTCCAGGTGCTTGACAGCGCTGCCGGTGAATACGCCCCCCTGGATCCTGCGGCGACATATACGCTGGCTTCCCACAACTACATGCTCAAGGACGGCGGGGATGGCTATGCCATGTTCGGCAAAGAAAATATCACCATCCTCCAGGATGAAGTGATGGTGGACAACCAAGTCCTGATTACCTATATCACCCAGAATCTGGGCGGTGTAGTCGGTGAGGAATACGCCGACCCAAGGGGCCAGGGACGCATCACGATGGTGAACGAACCCACGGCGGAACCGGCTCCCGAACAGCCGGCTGAACCTTCCCAGCCCGCAGATACGCTTACCTATGTGGTCCTGCCCGGCGACTCCCTGTGGAAAATTGCGCAGAAGCAGTATGGGACCGGGACAAAATGGACGCTGATTTACGAGGCCAACAAAGACGTCATCCTCCACCCCAACGCCATCTGGGTCAACCAGATTTTACAAATCCCGGAGAATGCCTGACCATCCTCCCCATAGAAAAAGCGCCGCTCCACCGGGGCGGCGCTTTCCTTATTTGAGTGGATCCGCCCGGCCGATTTATGATATAATAGCCGCAGGAAATGGGAAACGCGGGCGCAGCAGGCAAACATACCACCCGGCCCGCTGCGCGAATTTGCCGCAGGCCTTGCCCGCCCGCCGGAAAGGAGAAAAGCCCATGTGCCTCATCTGCGAAAGGATCCTGCAAATCCGCCAGGGGACCAACCCGTATTTTGTAAAGGAACTGCAAACGGGATACATCGTCCTGGGGGATCACCAGCATTTTAAGGGGTATACCCTGTTTCTGTGCAAGGAGCACAAGAGCGAATTATTCCATCTGGAACCAAAACAGAAAACCCTCTTCCTGGAGGAAATGTCTGTCGCGGCGCAGGCCGTTTCCCAAGCCTTCGGGGCGGAAAAAATGAACTGCGAGCTGCTGGGGAACGGGGACGCGCATCTGCACTGGCATCTGTTCCCCCGGATAAGCGGGGATCTGGAGGGATACGGCAACCAGGGGAAAGGGCCGGTGTGGTGGTATCCCAGGGAAAACATGTACGCCGCCAGCACACAGCCTTCCCCGGAATGCCTTCGGCAAATGAAAGCCAAACTATTGCGGGAACTGGAGACGTTGATTCCGAACCCGGCAAAATAAAAAACCAGCGGGTCATCCGCTGGTTTTTGCTGTATAGTTACGCTTTCCCGTCGCAGCCGAGGACGCTTGTGATCTTATGGGCCACCATATCATGGATCGCTGTCCGGGCAGGTCCCAGATACTGCCGGGGATCGAAATGGGAAGGATTCTCCGCGAGGTATTTGCGCACGGTACCGGTCATAGCCAGGCGCAAATCGGAATCAATGTTGATTTTGCACACGGCCATTTGGGCAGCCTTGCGGAGCATGTCTTCGGGGATACCGATCGCGTCGGGCATCTGGCCGCCGTTTTCGTTGATCATCCGGACAAACTCCGGGATGACCGAAGAAGCCCCGTGCAAAACGATCGGGAAGCCCGGCAGCCGGTTGGAGACCTCTTCCAGAATATCGAAGCGGAGCTGCGGCTTTTGGCCCGGTTTGAATTTGTACGCGCCGTGGCTGGTGCCGATCGCAATGGCCAGGGAATCCACCCCGGTGCGTTCCACAAAGTCCTGCACCTGGGCGGGATTGGTATAGGAGGCGTCCTCCGCACTGACGTTCACATCGTCCTCAATGCCGGCGAGACGGCCCAGCTCACCTTCCACACACACACCATGTGCATGGGCATACTCGACCACCTTTTTGGTCAGGGCTACATTGTCCTCATAGTCATGATGGGAACCGTCGATCATCACCGAAGTAAACCCCCCGTCCACACAGTCCTTGCACAGCTCAAAGGTATCGCCGTGATCCAAATGCAGCGCCATCGGGATTTCCGGGTACAGCTGCAAAGCCGCCTCTACCAGCTTGAGCAGATAGGTATGGTTAGCATACTTGCGCGCGCCGGCCGACACTTGCAGGATCACCGGGGCTTTCAGCTCCCCGCACGCTTCGGTAATCCCCTGGATAATTTCCATATTATTGACGTTAAACGCACCAATAGCGTACCCGCCCGCGTACGCTTTTTTGAACATCTCGGTTGTATTGACCAATGCCAAAGGAACCACACTCCTCTATTTAATAGTTTTAATAGTATTGAAAGCGGCGGGCAAGACTCGCTCCAGCGGTCCGCCTGACGCTCGGCAATCTGCCAGCCCTGCCGCCCGCGCCCGTAGTTTCCTGCGTATAGTATAGCATATCTGAGAGGAAAAGCCTAGGGATTTTGCGGAAAAACCCACACAAAATTCCTATTT
>CAJFOO010000039.1 GCA_904397205.1 uncultured Clostridia bacterium | reverse complement strand
TTCCCCGGCGGCTTTGCTATCATACCACATCCTTCCTCCTCTTGTCAACTCCTTTTTTTACTTTTTTTGGCCTTTTTTCATATTTTAGTCACAAAACCTCTGTATTAATATAAATAGTGGCGGCCATTTGCAGTGCTGCCAAGGTTTTCAAACACATGCAGGATTTCTTCCACACATTCATAATCGGTTAAATCCGGATTATACACTAGCTCGCGGATTTGCCTTAATGCGCGATAAGAAGTGGACCGAATCACTTGTTGATAAGAAATTTTATTATCGAGAGCTTCTTCCAACAAGACGCCGATTTTTTCTTCAGGAGACAAATTTTCCGGCCAGTGCCGATTTTGTTCTTTTTGAGAAATATACTGTAAAATTTCATGCAAGAGAATTTCTTCATAGAGCTCCACAAATTTGACCCCCCTTCAAATTTAGTGATTAATAATCACCATTTTAGTTGCATAATACCATAAAATAAGAGGAATGACAACTACTAATCACCAAATCTTTGAACGATCGCCAGGAAACTCAACCAAGTCATAAAAAAGGGTCAGATCTATGTATCTCAATCGCGCTCCAGACGGAACAAACAATTTATGCGGCAAACGGGTTGCCCAATTGCGCAAGCAGATGATCCCCAAGGTGTCCCAGCGCACTTTGGCGGCAAAGCTCCAACTGCTCGGACTCGATATCGACCATTATGCCATCCAGCGGATTGAAAATGGACGGCGTTTTGTCACCGATATCGAATTAGCCGCCCTGGCGGAACTGTTTGGAATCTCTTCCGACGAACTTTTGCGATAAAAAGGACTGTTAACTATGTATTTGAACCGGGCGCCCGATGGAACCAATAATTTATCCGGGCAAAAAATCGCCCAGCTGCGAAAACAAATGTATCCAAAGACGTCGCAGCGGATGCTGGCCGAACAACTGGAAAATGTAGGGATTCAAATGGATAAACGGGCGATCCAGCGGATCGAAAGCGGGCAGCGTTTTATTACCGATATTGAACTGGCCGCTTTGGCAAAATTTTTCCAGATCCCTTCGCAGGAGTTGCTGGCTGGTCCCTGCCTCCCCGTTAACCATGCAAAATAAAAAATGCTGCCCAGCCGGCAGCATTTTTTATGTTTTGGGGCGGGCGGCCAGCCATCTGTTCCGTCAGCAACCCTTATTTCCCCCTGAAAAACTTTTGATTTAGTGAATCACAGCCACTATCTTTCCCGCACAATACGCACGCCCACAAAGTCAAAATCCGCCGGGATAGGGCACTGCGTCTGTTTCACCTGGACTTCTGCCCTCTGTACCAGAGGATATTCCCGCAGCACCATGCGGGCAATTTCCTCCGCGATGGTTTCCGCCAGGTTCCAGCAGTTTTCTTTCAGGAGCGCTTCCACGTCCTCAATCAGCTCCCGCCGATCCAAGGTATCCTCCGGGTGATCCGAACTTCCCGGCCGGCGCAGATCGCAGTCCATGATCAGGTCCACTTCCCATTCCTGCCCAAACGCTTTTTCCTCCGGGGTCAGGCCATGCCGCGCATGCACACGCAACCCTTGTATCTGAATCTGATCCATCTTACGCCTCCTCATAGCTCAGTTTGACCGAAATCCCCCGGCTGATTTCTCCCAGCAGATACTGGATATTATCCAAATCCAGCCGGTATGGGGAATCGTACAGCTTTTCGTTGACCTCGCGCAGATAGGTCATCAGTTGATACGGTTCCATATTTAAAAACTGGTTGACCAGCATATCGTAATTGACGTCTTCCGCCACATAGAAATACACCGCTTCCTCTTGATTGCGGGCGGCGGCGAGCAAATCGCTGACAATCCGCTCGCCAGAGGATTCGCTGAAGTTAGAAAGCAAAATCCCTTTATTTTTCAAGTAATTGGCGTCGTCCGATTCACAGGACGGCAAGGGGAAATTATAGTTGGAATCGCTCGATTCCATATATTCCTCCAGCTCTTCCTCCGACATTCCCGTGATCTCCCTGCCTATCTGGTGATCCTGGGAAATCGCTTCGTCGTCCAAATTGAAATAATCGTAACGCAGCAGGCTTTTCTGGTCGTTCCATGTCGGATCCAGGTGATACCACTGGCCGTCCACTTCCACCAGGTTCCACATGTGGCTTTCCCCGCCTGCCGTACCGTGTACCAGCCGGCACCGCATCCCCGCATAACTGAGGAGCTGCTGCATAGCTCGGGCATATCCCTCGCACACGGCTTCCCCTTGTACCAGGGCGCCGTACGAAGTATATGCCTCCCATTGCGAAGGATCCTGGGCGGCTTCGTTATCATACACGCAGCCCTGCGAGACGGCGTCGAAAAGATAGATTTCCCGGTCGAGTTCTTCCAAGTCGGCCGGCAGGCCGGACAAAATCCCCTCGATTTCTGCCTGGAGCTCCTGCTGCATCCAGTCGCGTTCCCATTCAGAGACATACGAATACAACTGGATCCGGGTGGTGTCGCCCGTGTACGAACGCCAATACAGATTGGTCAGCCAGAACACCTGTGGGTTATCGTTTTTAAAGGCAATGATCGCCATACGGATCTGCTCCTCGGGGATGGTCCCCTCCAAAACGATCTCCTCAACCAGATAATAATCCCCTTCTTCCCGCATGGTATCTGAAATCTGCCATACGCTTTCTTCCAGTTCCTGATACAGCTCCTGTGTCTGGGGATTTTCCAGGCTTTGGTAATCGCTGTCCTGCGGCAGATAGGGGTATGGGCCGGCCGCCTGGAAATCCGCTGTCATATCCAGCGGCGTGGCGGAATACTCCTGGCGTTCCACAGCAGCCGGGGGAATTGAAACGACCGTACCCGTTTCCAAAGGGGCCGGCTCCGTGCTGCATCCGGCCAGACCGCTCACAGCGAACCAAGCTGCTGCAATCCAGACCACTGGCTTCCAAAACGGTTTTGCCATTTCTCTTTCCTCCTTTCTGCCTGGGGTTAAGTGTTTCAAAATTGTAACTTTTATTATAACACGGGATTTCCCGTCCGAAAAGGGGGATTTGCAAAAAAATGCCAAAAAAATCCAGGCGGGATCTTCCTGCCTGGATTTGGTTCAGCTGACACCCTGACTTTTCATAAAGGCCGCCAGCTTTTTATCTTCGGTTTTAATGTGGGTAGCCAAAGCGCCTGCAATTTGCGCGTTCACTTTGCCCACCAGGGCAATGGAAGGCCCTTCCTTTCTGATTTGCGCGTCAATTTCCGCTACAACCTTTTTATACCCTTCGTGCCATTTTTTATGGTTGACGTAATCGGGGTATTTGCACTTCTGCTGGAGCTGCTCCTCGTGGTTGAAATGCTTTTCCACATAGCTCTCCATAAAACGGATTGTTTCCTCCAGCACTGCGCGTCCTTGTCCTTTGGAGCAAGCCTCCATCACGCGGTTAATTGCCGCGAATAATTCCTTATGTTCTGCATCAATCGTTGCGTTCCCCGTTGCCAAATCGGGCGTCCACAAAACTGCCACATAAATCCTCTCCTTTATAAAAAGTAAAATAAGGATACCCCTTCCCCAGGCAGGAGAAGAGGAGTCTATCTATAAATTCTATTGGCTCCTGGAAGCGAATGATAAAACCTGGGCATCCTTGTAAACTCAGTGTACTACTATTCTTAAAAAAAATCAATATTGTTTTATTTATTCAGTAAAAAACCATATAAAAATAATTGCTAATCTTTATTTTTATAATGTTTTGATAACACATTGCCGAAAAAAATGAATTTTTTTGCTTAATTTTTCCTATATTCCGTCATATGGCGCCCCAAAGCGGCCGGCAACCTCGCGCAGCCCTTCTTCCACCTCTTCATGTGAGTACCCGCAGGCTGCCAGTTCCTCTTCCGACCAGCCGTTGAGCCGGTCATAAAAATCCAGCGCCACTTCCAAAAACCGGAGATCGCTCCAGTCGGTTTTTTCAAACAGCAGGTTTTCCGCCTCGTTCACTTCGCCCCGGTCCACCCGCTCGCGCATTTGCAGATACAGCCGGTCCGCTTCGCTCTGAGGCTGCCCTTCCGGCAGCCGGTACTCGGTCTGCTCCTTTTGGAACAGTGTCAGCGCCAGCATCCGCGCGGCCATCTGCACCTGGCGCATAAAATAATCCTTCTCATCTTTAAACATAGCCATCCTCCTTTGGTCGTTGTATCCATGGCTCGATCAAGAAAAACCCGGACGCAAAGAGAACAAAACAGATACCGCTGACGCGAACACCAAAATTTTGAAAAAGAAAAAGCCCCCGCACGCAGATGGCGTGCCGAGGCTGCTGACTGGTGGGAGAGGACGGATTCGAACCATCGAAGCAAAACGCAACAGATTTACAGTCTGCCCCCTTTGACCGCTCGGGAACTCTCCCCTATAAATGCAACGGACATTTGAACCTATTTGGAGCTGGTAGACGGACTCGAACCCCCGACCTGCTGATTACAAATCAGCTGCTCTACCAACTGAGCTACACCAGCGAATCCCGCTGCATTTGGTGCGCCACATTTGGAAAAGTGGCGGTGGTCGAGATGACAGGGTTCGAACCTGCGGCATCTTGGTCCCAAACCAAGCACTCTACCAAACTGAGCTACATCTCGACATAGCCGTCTCTCGTGACGTTGCTAGATGATTATATATTAAAACGTCTGGAAAGTCAACCCCTTTTTTTAATTTTCCCGCTTTTTTCGGAATTTTCTCCGGAAAAATCTAACAGAGTGCAAGATAATCCTTGAAAGCCCGTCTTTGTCATGATACACTAAGAAAAAGAATAGGGATCCGGCAAGCCCGCAGCCCCTGCCAGAAAGAAGGCGCCTCATGGAAAAATTGCGGAAAATCGTTTCTGCCCTTATCAACCCGGAAACCATTTTGTATCTTGTGTTCGGCGTGCTGACCACCGCTGTCAACATCGGCCTGTACGGCCTGCTGCGTGAAGCCCTGCACTGGCCCCTCATGCTCAGCAATACCCTCGCCTGGGTGGCCTCGGTGCTGTTTGCTTTCCTGACCAACAAAACCCTGGTGTTCCGCAGCAAAAGCTTTGAAAAAAAGCTGTTGTTCAAAGAAACCGTGCTGTTCTTTGCCGCCCGGCTGTTTTCCCTCGGCGTGGACTCGCTCGGCATGTGGATCTGGGTGGGCGTATGCCACGGCAACGACTGGGCCGCCAAAATTACCATGAATGTCGTTGTCATTGTGTTAAACTATATTTTAAGCAAGCTGTTTATTTTTAAAAAGAAAGGATGATTGACGCCATGTATCCTCCCGCCCCCTCGTTTCTCGATTCTATCCCCATTCCGCCGCAATCCGTCATCCTGGCCGTGTATTACCAAAAACAGTGGGCGTTTGTCCACGCCCAGGAAACCGATTCCTATCAATGCCTGCACGGCATGTGGGAGCCGGACAAGGAATCTGCCGACAAGGCCGTGCGGCGCATCCTGCTGGAGAAAATCCAGGCGCCTTCCTATTCCGTGCAGAACCTGTGCTCCTACTCGATTACCGGCGACAACGGGGAGGAAATCCGCGGCGCATGCTATCTGATCCAGGTGGACTATGTCGAGTCCGCCGCACCGGATGTGGTGTTTCTCGACGGCGCGCCCGCAAAATGGACGTATCCCGATACCCATCCATCCCTGTTCCGGCGGGCGCAGAACTTTGTTCAGACCCAGGGATTTACGATCGTCTCGCTGCGGGAGGAGCCGGAATATCTGGAGCAGGCCATCGCCTATTTCCAGGAAAAATGGGCCGATGAGAAAAACCGCATGATGTACGATGACGCCCTGCGCAGCAGCATCCCGGCCAAAAACTTCCTTCCCCAGTGGTACCTGCTGCTCGACGGCCAGACCATCATCGGGTGCGCCGGGCTGATTTCCAACGACTTCATCAGCCGGGGGGATCTGTGGCCCTGGCTGTGCGCGCTGTATGTGGAACCCGCCTACCGCGGGAAGGGCTGCGGCGGCAAGCTGATTGGCAAAGCGGTCGAAGATGCCAGGCGGCTCGGGTTCACCCATTTATACCTTTGCACCGACCTTTCCGGATACTATGAACAATACGGGTTTTCCTATCTGGGGATTGGATACCACCCTTGGGGCGGGCAGTCCAAGATCTACCAGGGGAACCTGTAAAGAAATAAAATATATACGCAAGCAGGAGGAACTATCGCCATGTTAGCAACCGAAAAAACGATGGAAAAAATCGTCGCCTTATGTAAAAACCGGGGCTTTGTCTATCCCGGCTCCGAGATTTACGGCGGGCTGTCCAACACTTGGGACTACGGCCCGCTGGGAGTGGAATTCAAAAACAATGTCAAAAAAGCCTGGCACAAAAAATTTGTGCAGGAATGCCCCTATAACGTGGCGCTGGATTCCGCAATCCTGATGAACCCCCAGGTATGGGTCGCGTCGGGGCATGTGGGCGGGTTCTCGGACCCGCTCATGGACTGCCGCGACTGCAAAACCCGGCACCGTGCAGACAAGCTCATTGAAGAAGCCGGCGGCGACGCGAGCGGCATGACCTTTGAACAGATGGCCGACTACATCCGGGAGCATCACCTGACCTGCCCGGAATGCGGCTCGGAAAACTTTACGGACATCCGCAAATTCAACCTGATGTTCAAGACCTTCCAGGGTGTGACGGAGGACGCCAAAAATGAAATCTATCTGCGCCCGGAAACCGCGCAGGGGATTTTCGTCAACTTTGCCAATGTACAGCGCACCACCCGCCGCAAGATCCCCTTCGGCGTGGCGCAGATCGGCAAATCCTTCCGCAACGAGATCACCCCCGGCAACTTCACCTTCCGTACCCGGGAATTTGAGCAGATGGAAATGGAATTTTTCTGCAAGCCCGGCACCGATCTGGAGTGGTTCCAGTATTGGAAGGACTTCTGCAAACAGTTCCTGCTGGATTTGGGCCTCACGGAAGAAAACATGCGCCTGCGCGATCACAGCGCGGAAGAGCTGTCGTTCTACTCCAAGGCAACCACCGACATCGAATTTTTGTTCCCCTTCGGCTGGGGCGAGCTGTGGGGCATTGCCGACCGCACCGACTACGACCTCACCCAGCACCAGGAGCACTCCGGCAAAAGCCTCGATTATTTCGACCCGGAAACGAACGAACGGTATATCCCGTATGTCATTGAGCCTGCCCTGGGCGCCGACCGTGTAGCGCTGGCCTTCCTGTGCGACGCGTACGACGAGGAGGCCGTCGACGAAAAGGATACCCGCATCGTGCTGCGCCTGCACCCGGCCCTCGCCCCCTACAAGGCCGCTGTTCTGCCGCTCTCCAAAAAGCTGGCCGAACCGGCCCAGGAGGTATACGCCCAGTTAGCCAAAGACTTTATGGTGGACTTTGACGAAGCCGGGTCGATCGGCAAGCGGTACCGCCGGCAGGATGAAATCGGTACGCCGCTTTGCATCACGTTCGATTTCGACAGTGTGGAGGATCACTGCGTGACCGTGCGCGACCGCGACACCATGGAGCAGGAACGCATCCCGATTGCCGATCTGAACGCCTACATCGCCAAGAAGGTTGCCTTCTAACCGCTGCGGACACAAAAAAGTAACCCTTCCCCCAATCCCGGGGAAGGGTTTTTTTATATCACCATGCCGCCGTTCACGCCCCACACCTGCCCGGTGATAAAATCCGCGCGCGGCGACGCCAAAAACGAGACAGCCTGTGCTATATCCTCCGGGGTGCCGAGAACGCCCAAAGGGGTTTCCTCCCGGAGCAGGCCGAGCGTTTCCGTATCGAGAGCCTGGTTCATATCGGTGGCAATCACGCCGGGGGCAATGCAATTCACCGTGATATGGGAAGGCCCAACCTCCTTCGCCAGCGCTTTGGTCAGGCCGATCACCCCGGCCTTGGCCGCCGAATACGCCACCTCACAGGAAGCCCCTACCTGCCCCCACATGGAAGAAATGTTGATAATTTTTCCCGCATGGCGGGGCAGCATCTGCCGCAGGGCACACTGGCAGGCATAAAATACACCGCTCAAATTCACGCCGATCATCCGATCCCAGTCCTCGGGCGTAACGTCTGTAAAGAGCTTTTGCTGCGCAATCCCGGCATTATTCACCAGTACGGAGATATCCCCCCATTCGCGGCGCACCGCTTCAAACAGCGCCTCGACCTGTGCCTTTTGGGAGACGTCCGCCTGCACAGCCATAGCCCGGTTAGGCTTTCCCTGGCAGTTCCAATCGCCCGCCAACTGCTCTGCCGCTTCTTTTGAGTGAATATAATTCACAGCTACGCAAAATCCATCCTCCAATAAACGCAGTGCAATCGCCCGGCCAATCCCCCGCGATGCACCCGTCACAACGGCAACCGGTATCATGGGGAACCGCCCCCTTCCAGATTCCCGCTGGCCAGCATCATGGCGGCCAGCGCCGCAACGGGGGCGGTTTCCGTGCGGAAAATCCGCGGGCCTAAGGATCCGATTCTGGCCCCATGCTGTTTGGCCAAAGCGACCTCCTCCGGGGAAAACCCGCCCTCCGGGCCGATAAAAATGGAAATCTGCCGGCTGTCTTTTCCAACCAGATCCGCCAGGCTTTGTCCCCCGCCTTCGTAAAACAGGATAACCTCGCCCTCCTGCGCCGCCTGCTCTATGGCCCTGGCAAACGGCTGCAACGGGGACACCTGCGGGATACGCCCGCGGCCGCACTGCTTGGCGGCTTCCTCCGCAATTTTCTGCCACCGTTCCTGTTTCTTGTGCGCGGCCTTTTCATCCGGCCGGGAAATGCACCGGCTGGTCAGAACCGGCACTAACTGACTGGCACCTGCTTCGACAATTTTCTGTGCAATGCTGTCCATCTTGTCCAGTTTGGGCAATGCCTGGTATACCGTTACCCATAAGCTGGGTTCCCCTTGGCTGGGCTGTGTCTGTTTCACTACCACAACGGCTTCTTCACCGGTCACTGCCGTAATTTCACAAAGGAAATCCATCCCCTCACCGTTGCAAAGGGTCAAGGATTCCCCCGCCTGCATCCGCAGCGAACGGGCAATGTGACGGCCATCCTCCCCGGCCAAGGCAACGCTTTCCCCGCAGGATGGGCTGCCGGTAATAAAAAATCGGGGCATCCTGTTTTTCCTCCTCTGTTTTTCTGTGTAACTCTTATTTGTTTATCATAAAAAGAAGGCGGTGCAAAACGCACCACCTCTACCGGTTATTTCAGGTTTTCTTCCAGGGTGTGCAGCTGCTCCCGGAGTTCCTTTGGCAGCTTGCCGCCAAATTTCCCGTAGAACTCTTCGATCCCTTTCGCTTCCTGCATCCATTTTTCCTTATCTATGGCTAAAATATCCTCCAGCTGTTCCTGTGTAAAGTCCAGCCCCTCCAGGTTGATATCCTTGCTGTGCGGCACATACCCGATAGGAGTTTCCTCTGCGTCCACTTCCCCGTCGCAGCGGGCCAGGATCCATTCGAGCACACGCAGGTTATCGCCAAACCCGGGCCAGATAAATTTACCTTCTTCATCCACCCGGAACCAGTTTACATTGAAGATTTTGGGCGCTTTATCGCCGAGTTTGCGGCCCATGTCAATCCAGTGGCCGAAATAATCGCCCATGTGATACCCGCAAAACGGCAGCATTGCCATGGGGTCACGCCGGACAACCCCCACCGCACCGGTAGCGGCAGCCGTGGTTTCCGAAGCCATGATCGAGCCTACAAATACCCCGTGCTCCCAGCTGCGGGACTGGTACACCAGCGGGGTAGTCTGCGCCCGCCGGCCGCCGAAAATAATAGCCGAGATCGGCACCCCTTTTCCGCTGTCAAACTCCTTGCTGATGCAGGGGCAGTTTTTGGCAGGAGCAGTAAAGCGGCTGTTGGGATGCGCGCCTTTTTCCGTGGAGGTTTTGCCGTTCCAGGGGTTGCCTTTCCAGTCGATGGCATTTTCGGGAGGATTCTTGTCCAGCCCTTCCCACCACACGGTATTGTCGTCGAGGTTATGCACTACATTTGTGAAAATGGTCCCTTTTTGTGTGGTTGCCAAGGCATTCGGGTTCGACTTTTGGTTGGTCCCCGGCGCTACCCCAAAGAAACCGTTTTCCGGGTTAACAGCCCAAAGCCGTCCATCCGGGCCGGGACGCATCCAGGCGATGTCGTCCCCCACGGTCCATACCTTATATCCTTTCGCACGGTAACCCTCCGGCGGGATCAGCATAGCCAAATTGGTTTTGCCGCAGGCCGAAGGGAAAGCCGCCGTGACATATTTCACCTCGCCCTGCGGGTTTTCGATACCCAAAATGAGCATATGTTCGGCCATCCAGCCCTCGTTGCGCCCAAGATACGATGCAATACGCAGGGCAAAGCATTTTTTGCCCAGCAGGACGTTGCCGCCGTAAGCGGAATTGACGGAAATAATGGTATTATCTTCCGGGAAGTGGCAAATATACCGTTTCTCCGCATCCACCTCGCAGCTGCAATGCAGGCCGCGGACCCAATCCTCGCTGTCGCCGAGCGCCTCCTCCACCGCCGTGCCAACACGGGTCATGATCGCCATGTTGAGCACAACGTAAATCGAATCGGTCAATTCATACCCGATTTTGGAAAACGGCGATCCAACCGGCCCCATGGAATACGGGATCACATACATCGTGCGCCCGCGATAGCTGCCGCGCGCAATGTCATACAGCATCCGATAGGTTTCCTGCGGTTCTCTCCAGTTGTTGGTCGGCCCGGCATCCTCTTCCCTGCGGGAACAAATAAACGTACGCGCTTCCACCCGGGCCACATCGTTTTCCTTTGTCCGGTGCAGATAGCATCCGGGCAGCTTCTCCTGGTTGAGGGCAATCATTTCCCCAGTTGCACAGCTTTCTTCACGCAGCCGGCGGAGCTGTTCCTCCGATCCATCGATCCAAACCACCTGGTCAGGAACGACAAGATCTTTCATCTCCTCCAGCCACTTGAGCACACTGTTATTTTTTGTCATCCAAATAGCCACCTTCCCAAAATCGATAGGTAAAATATATCTATGTCGGTTCTTTTATTATAATACAAGTTCGTCAAAGAATCAAATGGTGAACCCAAAGATTTTGTAAGTTTTTTACGGTGGTTTTTCGTGAATTTGTATGAAAAGATCCAGAAAATTGGATTTTCTTTCCAGTTTTTAGGTTTTTCTCACAGGGCCTCCGGCGCTTCCAGACAAAGGCGCGCGCAGGCGTTGAGATCCATCCCGGCCGTATGCCCCGCCAGCCATTCATAGTAGCCCTGAGACCCTACCATAGCCGCATTGTCACCGCACCAGCACAGCTTAGGCGCAAAGTACTCCCAGCCATGTTCCCGGCACAGCCCTTCCAGCTCCCTGCGCAGAAGCCGGTTGGCCGATACCCCCCCCGCTGCCACCAGCTTTTTGGCGCCGGTATCCTGCATGGCGCGTGCCGCCCGGCCGGCCAGGCTTTCCACCACCGCCCTGCGGAATGACGCCGCAATATCCGCCGCAGGCAGGGATTCGCCTTTTTGCTGCATCCGGTGGATCAGGTTAATTACTGCCGTTTTCAGCCCCGAAAAACTGAAATCATACGGGCAGCCGTCCACCTTTGGATTTGGCAGGGCAAACCGCTCCGGGTCGCCTTCTTCGGCCAGCACATCCAGATGCACCCCTCCCGGATACGGCAGGCCCATCATGCGCGCCGCCTTGTCAAAGGCTTCCCCCGCGGCGTCGTCCCGGGTTTGGCCCAGAATCCGCATCCGGGTGTAATCCTCTACTTCCACCAGATGGGTATGCCCCCCCGATACAATCAGGCACAAAAACGGGGGCTGCAAATCCGGGAAAGTAAGGTAATTGGAAGCAATATGGGAACGCAAATGATGCACGGGGACAAGCGGCAGGCCGGTGGAAAGCGCCAGCCCTTTGGCAAAGTTGACCCCCACCAGCAGCGCGCCAATCAGGCCGGGGGCGTGGGTCACCGCGACGGCGTCCAGATCCGCAAAGCAGCATCCGGCATCCTGCATGGCTTTCTGCACCACTCCCACGATGGCTTCGCTGTGCCGTCTTGACGCGACTTCAGGGACCACCCCTCCATAGATTTTATGTTCTTCCACCTGCGACGCCACCACCGAGGACAATACCGTCCGGCCGTCCTCCACCACGGCGGCGGCCGTTTCGTCGCAGGAGCTTTCTATGGCAAGGATACGCATGGGTCTTCCTCCCCTTCAAAAAATTTCGTCAGGATGATAGCGTCTTCTGCCGGGGCGGTATAAAAATTTTTCCGCCGCCCCTGTTCCGTCATCCCAAACCGCTGGTATAAGGCAATCGCCGCCCCGTTAGACGGGCGCACCTCCAACGTCAAAAAGCGGGCCTGCACCTCGCCGGCAAAGGCAAACAGCGCCTGCACCAGGCGCTCCCCTACACCCTGCCGCCGGTACTGCGGGAACACCGCGATATTATCCACATAGCATTCCCCGGCCACATGGTGCATCCCGGCATAGCCCAGCACGCCGCCCTGCGCGTCCTCCGCCACGCGGAAGCACGCCAGGGGATTGGCAAGCACATCGCGCAGGCTCTGCGCTGACCAGGGGGAAGCAAAGCATATCCGTTCCAGCTCCGCCAGTGCGGGGATATGGGCTTCCCGCATGGGTACAATCCGGATTTCCACGCTTATGCCTGGAGCAGGGCCTCTTGCAGGAGGTACTGCTCAAACCCCTTAAGTTTTTCGGTGATCTCGTCGCGGCAGGCACGGAACGTGTCCAGATCCTTGCCATAGGGATCCTCTACCCCGCCGTCGAGCACATACACCTGCTTGGATGGGATCCCCGCTCCCGTAAGCACCTTGGCATGTACGTCTTCCATTACCACGAACAGGTCACAGTGCGTAATATCTGCGCCGCGCAGCCGGTGGGCCGTATGCCCCGAAATGTCCAGGCCGATTTCCTTGCAGGCCAGCACGGCGTTTTCGCTCACAGGCTGGCCTTCCATCGCTCCCAGCCCAGCGCTTTCCCCGTGCAGATCTACCCTGTCAATCTCCTGCATCCGGCGGTTAAAGATCGCCGCTGCCATCGGGCTGCGGCAGGTATTCCCTGTGCAAACAAACATAATATTCATCTGAAAATCCTCCTTACTGCATCCGGGCTTTCCCGTTTTCTTCCGGGAAAGCCGGTTCCTTTGTATTTTGTTCATAGATATCCTGTACCAGCGTGAGCAAATCGGAAAAAGCCGAGAGTGTACCAGCCCGGCGGCGGAACTCGGCCGCCCCGCGCATCCCCTTCAGATACCAGCCCACATGCTTGCGGGCTTCGCGCATGCCCCGTTCCTCGCCCTTGTAAGCGCACAGGGCTTCCATATGCTTTACCATCACCCGCATCCGTTCCGACAGCCCCGGCGGGGGAAGGATGCGGTATTCCGGCGCGCAATAGGCGTTGATCTGGGCAAAAATCCAGGGGTTCCCCAGTGCGCCCCGGCCCACCATCACCAGATCGCAGCCGGTTTCTTCGAGCATCCGCACCGCGTCCTCGGCGGAAAAAATATCCCCGTTTCCGATAACCGGCACATCCACCGCCTCTTTCACCTGGCGGATAATCTCCCAGTCCGCCGGGGGGGCATACATATCTTCCCGGGTGCGCCCATGCACGGCAATCGCGTCGGCCCCGGCGTCGGCACAGATTTTGGCCACCTCCACCGCATTGACGGAATGCTTGTCCCAGCCCTTGCGGATTTTCACCGTGACGGGGATATCCACCGCCTGCTTGACTGCGGCAACAATCTCCCCGCACAAGCCGGGACGCTTCATCAGGGCGGAACCGCTCCCGGTACAGCTTACCTTGGGAGCCGGGCAGCCCATATTGATATCGATTACGTCCGGATGATGGAGCAGGGCTTTTCTGGCGGCCGCAGCCATAATCTGGGGATCGTCGCCGAAAAGCTGGATAGCCGCCGGGCGTTCCCCTTGGGAAACCGCCATCAATTCCCCGGATTTTCGATCCTGGAATTGCAGCCCTTTGGAACTGACCATTTCGGTGACCACATATGCCGCTCCAAACGAGACGCACAGCTCCCGGAAGGGCTGGTCCGTCACGCCTGCCATGGGGGCCAGGGCGGCTTTGCCCGCAAGGGTCAAATTTCCAATTTTCATCCCACAAACCTCCTTTTTTCCGATTCTCCCATTATAACACTTAAAATCCCGCTTGAAAAGTGGTATAATAAAGGAAAAATGCTGGAGCGCGGGCGCTTTGCCCTCTTTCACCCCAACGGCGGCAGGAAGCCGCGCATGACTGGCCCGCCGGAAAGCGCAATATCATAAAAGCAAAAGCTGGGGAAACCCCCTGCAAGAAAGGATGATGACAGGATGAAATTGCTGGCAGTGGATGGGAACAGCATCCTGAACCGGGCCTATTACGGTATCCGGCTGCTCACCACACAGGACGGCGTCCCCACCAACGGGATTTACGGGTTCCTGACCATGCTGGAAAAAGTGAAGGAGGAAGTCCAGCCGGATGCGGTGGCCATTGCGTTCGATGTGAAAGCCCCAACCTTCCGGCACAAGGAATACGACGGCTACAAGGCCCAGCGCAAAGGGATGCCCGAAGATCTGGCCTGCCAGCTCCCCCTGCTCAAGGAACTGCTGACGCATCTGGGATACCGCATTGTGACCTGCGAGGGCTATGAAGCGGACGATATCCTCGGCACTTTTGCCGCAGCCTGTACCCGGGCCGGGGAGGAATGCGTCATCGCTACCGGCGACCGCGACAGCCTCCAGCTTGTCGGCCCGCATGTGAGCGTGCGCCTGGCATTCACAAAAGCGGGACAGCCGCAGGCCGTGTTGTACGACGAGGAAAAAATCCGGGAAGAGTACGGCGTTTCCCCTCCTCAGCTCCTGGACATCAAGGCCCTCATGGGTGACAGCTCCGACAATATCCCCGGGGTGGCCGGGATTGGGCAGAAAGGGGCCGCGTCGCTCATCCAGACCTACGGCAGCATCCAGCAGATTTACGATCATCTCGACGAACTGGATCTGAAACCCGCTTTGTATAAAAAGCTGTCCGAAGGCAAAGAAAGTGCGTTTTTAAGCTACCGGCTGGGAAAAATTCATACCGAAGTACCCATCCCTACCGAGCTGGACCAGTATGTCCCCTCTTCAGGCGATCCCCTGGCTGCCGCGAAAGAGATGGAACGCCTGGAACTATTCTCCCTGATGAAAAAAATGGGGATTTCTTCGCAGGCCACCGCCGCCTCCGCTCCAAAAGCCGATGCGCCGGCTATCCCCGCCGTGCTCTGGGAAGATGCGCAGAGCCTTCTTGAAACACTGCGGGAAACCAAAGCCGCCTATTTCCTGTGCCACTACGACGCCGGCGGGCTGTCGCATCTGGTATTCCTCACCGGGGAGACCGTTTCCGTCCTGCCGGTTTCAGCCTTATCCCCGGCCTTCCTTACGGAGCTGTTCGGCAGCGATGGGATACAAAAATATACCTGGGACTGCAAATCCCTGTACCGCTCCCCTGCCATGGAAACCATCCCCTTTGACGGCTTCCAGATGGACGCCCTGCTTGCCGGGTATGTTCTCAACCCCTCCCACACCGACTATTCTCTGCCCCGTCTGGCTGCCGAGTATCAGGCACATACCCCCGGCCGCGTGGAATGCCCGCCAAGCTGGGACGAACCGCTCCAACGCCTTGCGGCGGAGGTAGTCCTGCTCCCCTCCCTGTGCGAGAAGCTGGAACAGGCCATCTCACAAAATGACCAGCAAGCCCTGCTGCATCAGGTAGAAATCCCGCTGTCCTACGTCCTGGCACGGATGGAATCCCTGGGGTTTGCGGTGGATGCGGACAGCATTGCGCAATACGGCAAAACGCTGGGACACGAGATAGAAGGCCTTCAGGATCGGATCTATGAAAACGTGGGGTATTCCTTTAACCTGAATTCCCCCAAGCAGCTTGGCGAAGCCTTGTTTGACAAACTGGGCCTGCGCACAGGGAAGAAAACCAAAACGGGGTATTCCACCAATGCAGAGGTGCTGGAAAGCCTGCGGTACGATCACCCGGTTGTCGAGGAAATTTTGCAGTACCGTACCCTCTCCAAACTGAAATCCACCTACTGCGACGGCCTGATCAAAGAGATCGGTCCCGACGGCCGCATCCATTCCCGGTTTAACCAGACCGAAACCCGCACCGGCCGCATCAGTTCCACCGAACCCAACCTCCAGAATATCCCCGTGCGCACCGAAATCGGGCGCGAGCTGCGCCGGTTCTTTGTGGCAAAAGAAGGCTGTGTCCTGGTCGACGCCGACTATTCCCAAATTGAACTGCGGGTGCTGGCGCATGTGGCGAACGACGCCAATATGATCCAGGACTTCCTCCAGGGGAACGATATCCACCGTTCCACCGCCGCCCAGGTGTTCCACGTCCCGCCCGATATGGTCACCCCCCTCATGCGCAGCCGGGCCAAGGCCGTCAATTTCGGGATTGTCTACGGGATCGGCGCATTCTCCCTGGCCAAGGACATCGGCGTAACCCGCAAGGAAGCCGACCAGTATATTCAAAATTATCTCGCCCATTACAGCGGTGTGCGCCGGTACATGGAACAAATCGTCGAACAGGCCCGCGAGCAGGGCTATGTGGAAACCATCTTTGGCCGCCGCCGGTATCTGCCAGAACTTTCGTCCTCCAACTTCAACCTGCGCAGCTTTGGGGAACGGGTCGCACGGAATATGCCCATCCAGGGAGCCGCCGCCGACATCATCAAGATCGCCATGATCCGGGTGGCCAACCGGCTGGAAATCGAAGGCCTGCAGGCCCGCCTCATTCTCCAGGTCCACGATGAACTCATTGTGGAAGCCCCCGAAGAAGAAGCTGAGCAAGCCGCCGCCATTGTCACAGAAGAAATGCAGGCTGCCATTTCCCTTTCCGTCCCGCTAGTCGCGGATTCCTCGGTTGGAAAAACGTGGTACGACACGAAAAACTAACCGGCTTTTCCTCCCCGTCTCTCCGGACGGGGGATTTTTTTGCCTGCCAGCCTTTTCCGCGGACATCCCCCAGGGAAAACGCAGCAACGCCGCCATCCCGAAAGATGGCGGCGCGGCAAAGGGGATGCATTTTACTTTTCTCAGCTCTGAGCCTGGCTCAGCTCCTCCCAGATCTGATCGACCTGTTCGCTGCACTTGACATACTGTTCCGAAATCTCATTGACGTCCAAGCCAAGCGCTTCCGCTTCCTTTTTCACTTCGGCCCAATCGGCTTTCTCATATGCCAATATCAGCCGCAGGAGCTGCCCCGGAGCGCCCTCCTGCTGGATCAGGCCCCTGCGGATCTCATCCGAGATGGGCAGTTCCTTGAGCGCATCCTCCAGCGGTACCTGCATCAAGGCGCCCAGGGTGGAGAACATACCGAGCAGATATGCCTCGGAATGGGTAATCGGGAAATTCTTGCAGGATTTGGCCAATACCTGGCACAAATTGCCGCGCAGGAACGAGATCCGGATGAGCTCTTCGGAAATCCCATCGTCTTCCTCGCCAAAGCTGAGCAGGTAAATCCACTGCTTGAGCTGTGCCAGCCCCAGCACCGTGATGGCCTGCGACAGGGAAGTCACTTTGTTTTTAAGGGAGAAATACGCAGAATTCACCAGCTTCATCAGGCGGAACGACAACGTAACGTCTTTGCTGATGATAGAAGAAATTTCCGCCACATCGGGTTCTTCCCGGTTGACCGCCACCACCAGCTGGAAGAAGTTGCTCTTCAAATGATCCATCCGGTGCACCGTGGAACGCAGGACATCCGCCACGCTCTCGCCTTGTATGTAATCCACGGCCAGTTCCCGCGCTTTATCGTAGGCATGGCGGGTATTGACATTGTATGCGACAATCTTTTTATTGAACTTGCGCGCAATGCTGACAACATTCGACAGCGAAGACTGATCCGGGTTGGAAAAGTCCAGCTTAATGATGTCGATAATATCAATAATACCCAAAAAACGAGGGGAAAACTCAAAATCAACTAACGCCATCCGGTATCCCAATTCTTTATAGTGGTACAGGGTCTTCTGCGAAAGGGGGTTGACAATCGCGCTGTCCTCCACCTGGATGATCAGCTTATCCTTGGAAAAAATGCAGGGGATCTCCTTAATCAGCAAAGAGGGCGTAAACGTAAGGTATGCGTCCTTATTGCCGAGAAAATGGGTTTGATCCAGTTCCATGAAGAAATCCTTCACCGTATTCGCCGCGTAAATGTCCTTTTCCTTGTGCTCAATCGGCTCCTCGACGTCCTGGTTATACACCATGATTTCATAGGCGACAACTTCCTTTTCGCGGTTGAGAATGGGCTGACGGACAATATAGTTTTCCATGGTTAATCCTCCTCCGTACTCAGACGGTTTCTTTTATATTTTTATCCCAAAAAATCTCCACACGGTCGCCGTCCGCCACCGGATCCAAATAGGATGCCTCGTGGCCGTTCAGACGCAGGATAATGTCCCCCTGCGGGTTTTTTGGGTCAATATCAATATAATTAAACAGCTCGATAAACTGGTGCGGGCTGCCGTCCTTGCGGCGGCCGACAAAAATTTTCTCGCCGTTGAGCGTGACATGGATATCCCCTTCCTTGAGGCGGTTGATCACGGGATCCTCGTCGGCAGCCGGCGGAGCGAAAGGAATGGGCTCGGGTTTGCCTTCCTCCGGCGGGGGATCTTCCAGCAGTTCCGGATCAAAAGAAGGCGACGCAGATCCGGCTTCTATCTGCAGGCGATCCCCGCTGTGCAGCGGGGCCAAGGGATCCTCTACCTCTTCCCCGTTGACGGTTACCTGCCGGAAATCCACGTCCATCTGGTCGCACAGATCCTGCACGGTAGAAATCGTCTCGCACACCAGGGTATCCATATTTTCAATGGGCATATCCTCGGCTGCACGCACCCCATTCACCGTTACCAACGTCCCCACTTGGACCTCTACGTCGTTGAAGAACACCGGGAAGCACGAGAAGCCCTCCACCACCTGCGACAGCAGAGGCCGGGCGTCTTCCCCTGGCTTTGCCGGTTCAAACGCAATGACGTCCCCGGGATGGACTTTATCCGCCAGCGAAACCGGCTTGCCGTTCATCGTAACTACAGCCTGCACCGAGGGTTTTCCCCGCACCACGCGGCGCTCGCCGTTGAGTTCAAAGGAAATGCTTTTGCCTACATGCCCCATAATCTGGCTGTACTTCACCCCGCTGATGAGCAGGGTATCCAGCAGCGTCATATCCCAGTTATCCACCAGGCGCAGCTTGGTGTCGTTGATCGTGACAGTAAAGGCGTCGAGCCCCTGCCCGGACGCAGCGGTCAGGGCAATCCCCACCGGCGTGGCATATTCGGAACCAAAAATGTCGCAGTCTGAGGCAACCACTTTTTTCATATAGCTGCTGCCGCCCACAGATACGCGGCTTTCGGTCATGGAAAGCCCTTCGGCTACCAACTGGCACAATCCCGGAATCCGGCTGCCCCCTCCGGTCAGGAAGACGGCGGCGGGAGGCTTTCCGTTGGCTTCCAAAATCCGTTCACAGATAATGGAACACAATTCCTGCATGACCGGCGCGAGCTTTTGAAGAATCTGTTCTGCCGGCTCCTCCACCGACAGCCCCAGGATATTCTCAAATGTCACCACGCTCTGCCCCCGCGCCACATCGCGCTTGATGGCTTCGGCCGTGGCAAAATCCACCAGATATTCCCGCATGATGGCTTCGGTAATCTCGTCGCCGGCTACGGTTGCCATGGTATAGGCGCACACATATCCGCTGTTGCATACTGCGATATCCGACGTGCCGGCTCCAATATCCGCCAGCGCCAGGTTAAGCATACGGATGTCGGCAGGGATCACGGCGTTCATCGCGGCAATCGGCTCCAGGGTCAGGCCGGCTACCGCCAGGCCAATCCGGCGCATGGTGGAATACAGGCTTTCCACTACCTCGCGGGGAAGGAATGTCGCAATGACTTCCACATGGGCGACCTTTCCCCGGTGCCCCAGCAGGGTAGACATTTCATATCCGTCCAGTTCATATTTCACAACCGAATGGCCGGTGCAGAAAAAGGCCGTATCCTCCTCCCGCCCGGAGAACAGCGCGTCCCTCGCCAGGGTAACCGCTCCCGCCTCCAGCTCAGAGAGGAACGCCTCGTCAATAGCGTCCCCATGCACCTCCATCTCAAATTCCCCGCGCTGGGTTTCCAGGGTGCGGCCGGCGGCGGCGATATACACGTTTTTCAGAGGGAACCCCAGGGATTCCTCCAGCCGCTGCTTGACTATCCCCGCTGTTTTTGCCGTTTCTTCGATATTTTCAATCTGCCCGTCCACCACCGCACGGCTCTGGTATTCCTCCACCTGGGCGGCGAGCACCCGCAGCGTCTGGCCTTCCTTGCGGCCCACCAGGCCGATCACGCTGCGGGTCCCAATATCGAGCGCAAAAATTATCTGCTCGTCTTCCCGCACCGTCTCGGGCTTTTTTTCTTCCATCGTGATCATACCTAATCTCCCATTCTCCATGAAATCCGCTGTCCGCAAAGCCGGACGGCTTCCCCCTGAGGGTTACTGCCCCTGCAAATATTCCTCCAGGCAAACCCCCAAATCCCGTATCGCCTTTGCGTGTGCCTGCCCCACAAAGCGGTAATGCCAAGGCTCGTAAATGACTCCGGTAATGGATTCCTTATCCCTGGGGTAGCGGAGGATATATCCATATTCCCAGGCGTGTTCCTGCAGCCAGGCAAACGCCTCGGTGTTTTCAAAGCCTTCGTCCAGGCTGGTATATTCCGAGCTGACCAAATCCAGGGCCAGCCCCGTATGATGCTCGCTCGCCCCCGGGGCCTGCACGGCCACCGGCTGTCCTTCCGGCACGGGATCCTCCGCAGCATACAGCCGCTCCTGCTGGGCAACCGAACGGTATGCCGAGCATACCTGCAGCTCGATCCCCTCTGCCGCTGCGGCTGCGATCATGGCCTTGGCGGAATCCACCGTACGCGCGTCCACCCGGTAACTGCCGACCAGCGTGGTGAGGGGGACCTGGAAATCCTGCGGGAGCAGGTTCTCGTTGTTAACCAGAATCAGGTTCCATCCGTCCTGCGAAATGGTTCCCGTTCCCGCTGCCGGGGCAGATGACACGGCGGAAGAAGCCAGCGAAGAAGACGCCCCTCCATTTTCTTCCGCCGATCCGGAAGGGAATGCCAGCCGGATAACAAAAAGCAGCACGCCAAGGCCCAAAACCATCATCATCGAACGGCGGCGGTTGCGGCGCAGCCGCTGTTCTTCTTCTTCCCGGCGCTGGCGGATGCGTTCAAACGGATCCCTATCACTCAAGGCGCTTCACCTTCCCCTTTCTGCAAAGGCTGTTCCTGGACGGCAGTTTCTTCTTCCTCAGGCTGCTCGGGCACTGGTTCCTGCGGTTTGGCGGGCTCCTTCGGCTTGGTAGAAACCAAAGGGGGCCCGCCCATATAATCGGTACCGTGTTTTAAATCGGAAGCAATCGACAAAATTTGCACATAAATGGCGGCGACTACCTGATACAATTCTTCCGGGATCTCGGTACCCACCTCCAGCATACAGAGCATGGACGCCGCGCTGTCGTCACGGAATACCGGGATCCCCCGCTGCTCGGCAATATCGATAATGCGGTCTGCAACGGTCCCGTATCCTGAGGCGATGACTACCGGAGCGATATCCTCGTCGGCATTATACCGCAGGGCCACCGCCTTGTTTTTTTTAGATTTTGACATCGACACCAGTCCTCCTATAGGGCAGAGACTTAAATACCTCCATTAAGGAGCGGCCCCGGTTTAACGTTTCCACGCGCACTTCGCCCAGCCGGTAATCGGTATCGGACAATGCGCGTGCCAAAGAACTCCCGATTTTCTCATACGCCTCCTGGTATCCCATCGGGCAGAACAAAGCAAAATCGAGCTTTTTCCCCCGCAGGAACAATTCCGCTTCAAACCGGCCCATAGCTTCTACGTCGATGACCAGCAACATATGGATATGGCGTTCGGCGGGATCCGATCCCGGCTCCGGGTCCTCGTTGGGATTAATCCAGATTTCCGCAAAGGAGCGGATGGGCTCAAGCAGCACCGGCACCACAAAGTGCAGGAGCGGCGTAAAGTTGCACGGGGAGGAAAGCAGGCTGTGGATGATTTTTTCAATCCGGGCCTGCTCTGCAAGGTTCATATCCGCCTTGGACTGGCTTTGCACCAAATCTACCAGCGTTTTCATAACCTGGGACTTCTCCTCGGGGATCTGGCCGCCGCTTTCCTTGAGCGTGGCCAGATACTCCGAAATCGCGCGCTGGAACTGCGGGCGGGTTTCCTTATCCAGCAGGCGCCACAAAGCGGCCGAGGATTCCTGCAAATAATTCTGGTTGTTGTTGTGGCGGGAAAGGTTGTAGATCGAAATGGAAATCACCTTTTCCAGCTTGGGGGAAAAAAGCACGCTTTCGCGGATGTTCTGGAACAGCTCGAGGGCCTCTTTTTTGAGGGCGGCAAAATTTTTCTCCCCCTCGGGGCTGCGGAACTGCTGCTCGAGCTTTTCGAGCTGGGGGGTGAGGGTCTTGCTGGAATTGAGGTTCTGCGACAGGTAGCGCAGGCTGTTGGCCACGGCGTCGCGGATATCGCGGTTAGCCGCCATATGGTTGAGCGCCCGCAGCAGGTTGGCGATGACCGCCTGGATGTCGGAATCGCGGGGATTGCTGGCGCTGATTTGGCGCAGCAGGTTGAAAAGCTCCCCGCGGAACGAGGTGGAGGATCCTTCCTGCTGTTTCATTTCCTTGGCAATATCCTCCGGCCGCACCAGCAGGGTCTGGAACATCTGCTCAATTTCATCCGTAACGGTGCGGTTATTGGCCGGAAGCAGCTTGATGATTTCCTCCAGCACAAAAATATTTTTCAGATACGCCGCAGTGACGGCCGGGTCTTTGAGCAAATTGGCCAAAATGGTGGGGCGGTCCCCGTTTTGGATCATCCCGTTGTTCTGGTTGAGGATTTCCCGGGGAGTCGTCTGCACCACTTTATTGATCGCTTGCAGTTGGAGGGGGGCTGTCGCTTCCGCAGGCTGTTTTGGTTGAATTTGTTGGTTTTGATTAACCAAAGGGGTCGTAACTTTTAATATATCGGCCAAAAGCATCCCCTCCTTTCTAAACAAAAATATGGAAAAACCAGGTAAAGGTACGAGATTAAAAACTCACTTCATCAATAATATCTTACGCATTTTAAAATTTCTCAACATTTTACTATTAAGTTTTTTAAAAAAGAAGCAATAATCTTTAATTAGAGGTTATTTTTTTTAAGAAATCGCATGACTATATATGGAATGGACGAATCTTTGGTAACCACAGCGAATTCAAAAAAGGAGCAGGTGAATCTATGAGCACAATTGATCCAGGCATGGAATCTCTCATGGAAGCTTTTATTTATGAGACGACCACCCTGTTAGAACAACTTGACGAGATCATGCTGGAATCGGAAAAAGAAAAAAATATCAGCGAGGACAGCATCAACGAGATTTTCCGCATCATGCATACCATCAAAGGCTCCGCCGCTATGATGGGGTTTGCGGGGATCTCCAACCTGGCCCACGCCATTGAGGACGTTTTTTTCTTAATCCGCGAGGATCCTTCCCGCCTGAGCGCCATCATTGAGGCCATTTTTGACCTTGTCTTCCAATCGTCCGACTTCCTCAAACAGGAAATTGAAAATGTCCAGAGCGACGATTATCAGCCGCGGGATCCCTCAGACTTGATCAATCAGCTGGAAGCGCAGGCCGCCATCATGAAAGGGGAAGCGCCTGCCGCCGCATCCGGCACTGCGCCTGCACCCTCTGCGGACGAATCTGCCGCCCCCGCTCCCGAACCCGCCGGTGATGCGGATACCGGCCGGATCCGGGTCTTTTTTGACAATGAATGCCAGATGGAAAACATCCGCGCGTTCGCCTTGATGAACCAACTGAAAGACATCTGCGAAACCCTGGACTCCGACCCTCCCCACCCGGAAAAAGACGCTTCCTGCTGCGGAGAAATTATCAAAAACGGGTTCACCATCATCTTCAAGCCGTTGGAAGTGATGGACGAGGTCATCAAGGTCATTGAAGATTCCCTCAACATCAAATCCTATGAGATCCTGGAGCAATCCGCTCCTGCCGAAGCTTCCGCCGCAGCTCCTGCGCCTGAAGCACCCCCTGCGGCCCCTGCCGCGCCCACTCCGCCGCCTCCTGCGGCCCCTGCCGCGCCCGCCCCGGCCCCCGCCGCAAAGCCTGCCGCCGCACCGGCAAGCACCGGCAGCAGCGCAGCCAAAGCGGGAACCAAACAAAACCTGCTCAGTGTCAACCAGTCCAAGTTGGATCACCTGATGGATCTGGTCGGCGAACTGGTCACGGCGGAATCCATGGTTGCGGGCAGCCCCGATCTGCGGGGGCTTAAGCTGGATAACTTTACCAAATCCTTCCGGGAACTGCGCAAGCTTACCGACGAGCTCCAGGATGTGGTGATGTCAATCCGGATGGTTCCGCTGACCGGCACCTTCCAGAAAATGAACCGCATTGTGCGCGACATGAGCAAAAAACTCGGCAAACCCGCCGAACTGGTCACCGTGGGCGGGGAAACCGAGGTGGATAAAACCATTAACGACGCCATTGCCGATCCGTTTATGCATATGATCCGCAACTCCATGGATCACGCGATTGAATCCCCCGAGGAACGCGCTGCGCTCGGCAAGCCCGAAACCGGTACCATTACCCTTGCCGCCCGCAATGTCGGCGGGGAGATTATTGTCGAAATTAAGGACGACGGCCGCGGCCTCAACCCCGAAAAACTGCTGGATAAGGCCCGCCGCAATGGGATTTTGACCAAGCCGGAAAGCGAATATACGGAAAAGGAAATTTTCCAGCTCATTATGATGCCCGGCTTCTCCACCAACGAGGCGGTTACGGAGTATTCCGGCCGCGGCGTGGGCATGGACGTAGTGCGCAAAAACGTGGAAAAAGTGGGCGGCAACATCTTAATCAGCAGCAAAAAAGATGTGGGTACCACCTTCACCATCAAAATCCCCCTCACCCTGGCCATTATGGACGGCATGGAAATTGCCATTGGCAAAACCACCATGACCGTGCCCATTACATCGATCAAGCAGTCGTTTAAGCTGGATCAGGAGCAGATCCTGCACAATACCGACGGCACGGAGATGATTATGATCCGCGGCGAATGCTACCCCATTATCCGCCTGCACGATTATTTCGGCATTGAGTCTGAGGTAACCGATCTCAAGGAGGGCATTATCCTTCAGGTGGAAAGCGGCAACAACATTGCCTGCATCTTCGCCGATGAACTGATAGGAGAGCAGCAGGTGGTGGTTAAGCCGTTCCCGCCGTTCTTCAACAAATACAACCTGAAAGAACGCGGACTGTCCGGGTGCACGATTCTGGGCAACGGCAGTATCAGTTTGATTTTGGACGTACGCAGCCTGCTTTTAAATAACGAAAGGTAAGGTGACTTTATGGAAGAAAAACAACAAGTAGCGACCCCCACAGACGATCCAAAAGACGATCTGGAAAACCGTTACCTGACGTTCGTCATTGAAGATGCGGTGTATGGCCTGCCGCTCTCCCATGTGCTGGAGATTATCAATATCCAATCCATTACCCAAGTGCCAAATATTGAACCGCATGTCAAGGGGATTATCAACCTGCGCGGGAAGGTCGTCCCCATTCTGGACGCTCGTCTGAAAATGGAGAAGGAAGAGCGGGAATACGATGACAAAACCTGTATTATTGTGATTATTATTCACGATATGCAGGTGGGTCTGATTGTGGACAGTGTATCGGAAGTCATTACCAGCGACCAGACAAAAATGGCTGCCCCGCCAAGGACCATGTCCATTGACAGCCAATTCCTGAGTTCGGTTGTGGAGCAGGACGACAAAGTGATTTTAAATATTGATGTGGAAAAATTCCTGCAAAGCGATCTGTATGGCCTGTAATCCTCGAAAAAAGGAGTATCCATCTGTATGTTAGAAAATAATCCTTCGTCCACGGGCATTGTCAAAATCACCGATAAAGAATTCTCAACAATGGTGCAGTTTGTTCACCGGAAATACGGCATCGATCTGTCAAAAAAACGGCAGCTCATCGAAGGCCGTTTAGCCCAGACTCTCCGCGAAAAAAACTGTTCCTCTTTTGAGCAATACCTGGATCTTCTGTTTAAAGACAAGACCGGCACGGAAATTACCGGTCTGCTCAATAAGATTACGACAAACCATTCGTATTTTGCCCGGGAAAATGAACATTTTGAATTCCTTGTCAACCGGGTGCTGCCGTATCTGGAAAAAAACCGTCCGAGCCACGATCTGCGCATTTGGAGCGCGGGCTGTTCTGCCGGACAGGAGCCATATAATATGGCCATGGCTATCGACCAGTATTTTGGTCCCCGCAAGCGCGGGTGGGATACCACCATTCTTGCTACCGATATTTCCATGAACGTGCTCACAAAAGCAAAAGCCGCTACCTATCCCGAAAATCAGCTCAAGGATGTACCTCCGATGTGGAAACAGAAATATTTTAAAAATCTGGGCAATGGGAATTATCAGGTATGCGATCAAATCCGCAAAGAAGTCGTATTCAAGGTGTTTAACCTTATGGATCCTTTCCAGTATAAAAAACCTTTCGATATTATCTTTTGCCGGAATGTCATGATTTATTTTGACGGCCCTACCACCACCAACCTGATCAATAAATTTTACAATGCAACAGCACCGGGTGGGTATCTGTTTATCGGTCACTCCGAGGTAATTGATAAAGATGCAACCAAATATAATTATATTATGCCTGCGATTTATCAAAGGAGTGAACGGTAATGGTTGGTAAAAAAATCGGCGTTCTGATTGTAGACGATTCTCTGTTATTCCGTAAAAAACTGGAACAAAGTTTATCGGCTGATCCCAGGATCGAGATCGTCGGCACGGCAATGGACCCGGCCGACGCAATGAAAAAAATTGAGGCGTTAAATCCAGACGTATTGACTCTGGATGTGGAAATGCCCAAAATGAACGGCATTGAATTTTTGAAAAAGCTCATGCCGCAGCGCCCAATCCCCACGATTGTAGTTACTTCGCTTCCACTGAACGCTTTGGATGCCCTGCAAGCCGGTGCAGTCGATTTTGTCAAGAAACCGGTGGTAAAAGGCCCTAACGATCTGAAAAACTTTATCAAAGACCTGGCCTTTAAAATCAAGATTGCTTCGACCGCAAAGGTCCGCCGGGCATTGCCTGCCACTGCCCGCACCATGCCTTCTTTGACCCAGCGTCTTTCCGCCAATAAATCCTATAGCCCCAACCAGATTATTGCCATTGGGGCTTCTACCGGCGGAACGGAAGCCATTTTGGAAGTGGTCAAAGATCTTCCTCCCAAAACTCCCGGCATCGTGATTGTGCAGCATATTCCTCCGGTATTCAGTAAAATGTATGCCCAGCGGCTGGATAAAATCTGCAAGATGTCCTGCAAAGAAGCGGAGGACAACGACCGCGTATTGCCCGGAAGGATCATTGTCGCTGCCGGGGAATACCATATGCGTTTAGCAAAGGATGCCAAAGGGTATTATATCCGCAGCCAAAAAGGGGAACGGGTCAACGGGCACTGCCCTTCTGTGGATGTGCTGTTCAATTCTGTAGCGGAAGTGGCGGGAAAAGATGCCATTGGGATCATCCTAACCGGCATGGGGGCCGACGGAGCAAGAGGGATTGTCAAAATGCGTAAAACTGGCTCCTACACGATTGGACAGGATCAGGCTACCTCCGTAGTGTATGGAATGCCCATGGAAGCATATAAGATGGGCGGGGTCTGCAAACAGCTTCCTCTAGATCAAATCGGTGATGAAATTCTCTATCAATTAAACAAATAATGTGAAACCCCTACATATAAAAAAGAAACCTTTCAGGTGAATGGAATCCCCATTCATCCAAAGGTTTCTTTTTTTGCTCTAAACAACAAAAAAGCCGGCTCGGAAGAAAATCTCCTGGGCCGGCTTTGTGCTGATTCTATATCAGTATTTATCGTTTATAGAGAAATCCTGGTCATTAGCAGAAAAACTATCATCATAGCTGCTGGTATCGTTATAACTGTCGTTCCCCATGCCAGCATCCTCGAAAGAGGACGGCATCGAGGAAGAAGAAGAAAGCACAGAGGCACTATCTCCCCGCAGCCGATACTGACCTATCATCTGTTTGAGCATCTGCGACTGACCGGACAACTGCTGACTTGCCGCGGCGCTTTCCTGTGCGGTAGCGGAGTTAGTCTGGACGACACTCGAGATTTGATCAATCCCATTGGTAACCTGTGTAATCGCATCTGCCTGCTCGTTGGATGCAATGGAAATCTTGCTGATGACTTCCACCATCTCCTGTGCACGGGATACAATGGCTTCCAAAGACTGTGCGGTATTGTTGGCAATATCCATGCCGTTTTTCACCGCACGCACCGAATTTTCAATCAATGAAGTCGTATCTTTGGCCGCTTCCGAACTCTTGGAAGCCAAATTCCGTACTTCATCTGCAACCACAGCAAACCCCTTGCCTGCTGCACCGGCACGCGCTGCTTCTACAGCAGCATTCAAGGCCAAAATATTGGTCTGGAAAGCAATATCCTGGATGGTCTTAATAATCCGGCTAATCTCATCCGAACACCGGCTGATCTCCGCCATAGCAGCGATCATTTCCTGCATTTGCTGGTTATTTTGAATAATGCAGTCGCCAAGATCGTTGGCTTCCTGGCTGGCAATTTCTGCGTTGGAAGCGCTTTCCTTTACATGTTGGGAAATATCGTTGATTGTTGCGTCCAATTGTTCTACCGCGCTGGCCTGTTGTGTAGCACCCTGCGACAACGCCTGCGCCCCGCTGGACACCTGATCCGAGCCGGAAGACACCTGCTCGGCAGCCTGGTTAATGGTAACGAAGGCTTGGTTGATGGAGTCCAAAAAGGCGTCAATGGAAGACTGGATTTTATGGAAATCCCCTTTAAATTCTACCGAAGAACGAATGGAAAAATTGCCGTGCGAAAGTTCTTCCATGGCGTGCTCAATGGCTTCCACATACTGGCTCAAAATCTCAACGGAATGATTATAGGATTTTGCCAGATTGCCGATTTCATTGTTTGCCGTATAGTTCACCTGCATATGCAGATTGCCGTCGGCCAATTCATCCACCGCTTCTTCAATGCGGGCCAGCGGACGGCTGACCCCTGTGGAAACCCTAAACCCGATATAAACAGCCAGGCCAAGCCCTAACGCAGTGACCCCGCAGCTCACGCAAATACCTACAATAGCCAAAATATTTACCTCGGCAATCACACGGTTTCCGTTTACGCTCATGAGTTCAAACAGGGAATTCATATCGCTGCTGATAGCCGATCCCAAGCTGGTGTAAGTATCGGAAGAAAACGTAGCCAAGGCCGCGCTGACGTTCTCTTCTTTGAGGGAATTGAGGATTTCAAACCGGATTTGGTGCGACTCATCCATCTTGGTGATCATGTCATTTATGAGCCGCTTTTCTTCCTCGTCGGAAATCCCGTTAATATCCAGTGTCGCTACATAGTCGCTGTATTCCTGATAGGTTTGCTCCATGGCCGCTTCTTCGGAAGCCACCCGGGTCAGATCGTCGGCATAGATAATCGCATCGCGGATATTGTTGCCCACCGAGTTGTAATAATACCCGATAGCCCCCACCGCACCGGCCATTTCGCCATATTCTTCATAAGCCTGCTTCGCGTTGGTGTAGTTAATCCCCAAAAATGTACTGGAGACCGCTGCAACCACTGCCAGCAAAAAGAGAACGACTCCATAACCCACCATAATTTTTTTTCCAATTTTCATCTCCACAAATCACCCTTTCCGTACCTTATGTCCTTGTATAAAAATCAACGGATAGAAATGGATATAAGCTCACCCTCGGATTTGCCGAAAGAGTAAGCTTATGTTTTTATCCTATAGAATTCAATTGATTAAGCTGTTCGAGATCCGAATCACCTAAAATCCGGGTCATGTCTAAAATTAGTACCACATTCCCCTCGTGCTTGCCAATCCCCACGATATATTCGTCCTGGGAGCTGTAATTGGAAAGCTGTGGGGTGGGGGAAAATTCTTCATCGGGAATGTCGGTTACCTCGTCAACGGTATCCACCATAAAGCCGATCAGCTTATCCCGGATCCGGCTGATAATAATACAAGCGCGTTCGTCGTATTCGTTTTCCATTTTCCCCAGCCACAAGCGCACGTCAATAATTGGGATAATATTGCCGCGCAGGTTGATAATCCCTTTGGCATAATGCGGAAATTCGGGAACCTGGGTGATCTCTTCCACCCGGATGATTTGCTCCACATCGCGGATACAAACGCCGAACAACTGCCCGTCTACCCAAAATGTAAGGTACTTGTGTTTAATCGCATCGTCTTCCTGCTTTTGCAGGACTCCCGCGGAATCTTGTAAATTGCCAGCCATGCTTAATTTCGCCCCCTATGTCTGTGTTCCCCTGCCCCTTACAGCCAAAACTGTGCGGTATTGTCGGAGTCATTCTGCTGCCACTGCTCGGCTATGGACAACTGGATTTGACTTAAATACATATCCAGGAACAGTTGGTAATCCTCATAAGTATACTCTTTATCCGTCTCTCCAAACAGCACCTGTGCTGCCAAGTCCGCCGCAGAGTTCCCGGCCGTATTGGATCCGGCAGCCAGAGTTCCCAGCAGGCCCGAAAGGTCGGTTCCGGAAGAAACGCCGGAACTCTCGGAAGAAGACGCCGTCGTTTGGGGAATGGCAATGTCCTCGTCAAGATACTGCATCACCTTTTTTACATATGCCTGGGTTTCGGCAAAAGGCGGAACCCCGCCGTATTTGGCCACATTGCCCGCCCCGGCGTTGTAGGCAGCCAGGGTCAGCTTAATATCCCCGTCATACTGGCTAAGCAGCTGGGAGAGCATCTTTGCCCCGCCCATGATGTTCTGCTCGGGATCGGTACTGTCGGTCACGCCAAGCCCCTTGGCCGTTGAAGGCATAAGCTGCATGATACCGGTCGCGCCGGCGCTGGAAACCGCGTCGGCCTGAAAGTTGGATTCTACTTTCGCTACCGCTTTGAGCAGGTTTTCAGGAACCTGGTACTTTTGCGCTGCACGGGAGAAAATATCCTCCAAATCTGCCGGAGCAGAAACCGCTGCCTGTAATTTTGTCTGGAATGAACCGGAAGAAACCGGTTTGCTGGAAGCGGAAGAGCCCGCAACCCCCAAAGCGGCAAGATTCTGATTCCACCGCACCTCTATCATCGCGCTTTTCCCTCCTTACAATGTATTCGCCTATCTTTAATTATAGCATAAAGAATAAAAAGATTTCAACTGTAAATCCGATGTTTCGCCAAAATATTTGGCCATCACCATACCCACTCGCCGCGGTTGACAGATTTAATCCGCATACTCCCGTCGTTTGCATCCAAATACAGCGTACGGCCATAATTCTTGCCGGTATCCTCGGCAATGATGGGGATCCGCAGGCGGGCCAGCTCATTTTTTACGGCAATGACATTGCGCTGCCCAATATTTGCCAGATTGCTGTTGCTGCCGCCGGCAAACATCTGGGCACCGCCGGCAATTTTTGCTTTCATGCGGATGGTACGGGCGCCCAGCGCCTCCATCTTTTTAATCAGCAGGACAATCGCGGTGTCCGCAAACTTATAGGCTTGATTTCCTGAGGCAGCCATTTGCGCGCCGGAAGGCAGCATAATGTGCGATAATCCCGCGACTTTTGCCATGGGATCGTACAGGCAGATGCCCACGCAGGAACCTAATGCATAGGTTACCAGCACACCGGGGGCCTTCGTGGCGTTTAAATCCGAAATTCCTACCGTAATGGGTTGACTCATAGTTCAATCCCCAATGTTGTCATAATCTGGTTCAGCGAATCCACCTCAGGAATCATCAGCACATAGCTGGAGGCGTCGTTGACGGTCTCTGCGCTGAATTTATTCTCAATAAAAATGATCTTATCGCTGATATTTGCATAATGGATGGCAGGAACACTCAGGATTGCCCCCACCATATCAATGCAAATGTCCGGGACGGTAATGTCCACGGCCAAACCAGTCATCGACGCCATAGCATTGACATACGACGCGGCCATGATGTTGCCAATTTCTTTCATGGCGGACAGTTCCATCTCGCCCACGTCGCTGAAATCCTGCAAATCCTCCCCCAACAGGGCGTTAAGGGTCAGATGCGCGAATTCCTTTTGCAGCAAAAACATCATCATCCCGTTGACGTCGCCGTTCATGCAAAGCAGTAAACCGACCATCATGGTTTCCGGGCCGCCAAAATTGTCCGCTACTTCACCGTAATCCAAAATGCTGATTTTCGGCACATTGATATTGATGGGCTGCCCAAGCATAGCGGACAAAGAGGACGCCGCATTGCCGGACCCAATATTTCCGATTTCACAAAGGGCCGACAAACACATCTCATTCAAATCTTCATAGTTGTTTAAAGCCATTTTCCTAAGCCCCTGCCTTTCTCCTTGACTACAATATTACTGGCGCAGGTTATTGACAATATCCTCCACTTCCTGAGCCACCTGCACAACGCGAGAACTAAACTGGAAGCCTCTTTGCGCAATAATCATATTGGTCATTTCATCCGCCACGGAAACGCCGGAAAGCTCAATGGAACCGGTGAGCAGACGATATCCTCCGTCTTCTTCCACCAAGGATACCGGTGCCCCAGACTGATTGGTCTGAGCAAACAGGTTCGAGGCAAGCGGCAGCAGGGCTTCCGGGTTAGCAAATTGATACACACCGATCTGCTCCTGGATTCCATCCGTAATCGGGAGATCGTTGTCGTCGAGCTCAAATACAATGCGGTTGCCGTCCTGGTCGAGGACAAACGAACCGTCAGCGGTGCCAAGATAGTACTCATCGTCTACCGAAACCATCTGGAATTGCCCGTCACGAGTGTAATACACATCGCCTTCCGCCCGCTCCACGGCAAAGAAACAGCCGTGGCCCAGCAGGGCAAAATCCAGCGGAAGATTGGTTTGGCGCAGGGATCCGTCGGTCATATTCAGCCCTGCATCAACCGCCTTCACCCCAACCCCTTCTGTGGGATCGGTCTCGGTATTGACATACATCTCGCGGTAAAGCAGGTTTTCAAAACGGGTCTCGGTCGGCTTATACCCGGCAGTATTGCTGTTTGCCAGGTTGTTGCCGATAATATTCAAATGCTCCTGAAAAGCACCCAGGCCGGATGCCCCGGTATAAAAAAACGCGTTCATGGTATGGCTCCCTCCTTCAGACTGGCTTAGTTGATGCTGGCGACAGAGGTTGCCGCCCGCTGGTTGAGCTGATCATAAATCTGTAATGCCGTGCTGCACGCAGTAAAGCTGTTCTGGGCTTCCAGCAGCATGGTCTGCTCCGTGGTCAGGTCAACATTCGAAAGCTCCAGACGGCCTTGCAGGATGGTGCTGTCGGCCTGATCCACCAGCGCTGTCCCGGCCGGCACACCAAACACCCCGTTCCCATATTGTACCATATCGTCCTCATTGTTGGGGGGCATCATGGGACGGATGGTGCCTACAATTTCTCCCTCGCTGGAATATACGTCGCCTTCTTCCGATACGGAGAAGTTCGTGTCGCCAACCTGAATGAGCTGGCCGTCACTGCTCAGCACACGGCCGAGATTGGGTAAAATTAAATATCCCTGTTCATCCACATCAAACTGGCCGTTGCGGGTCAGGTAAGTGATGCCCGCATCCCCCTGTACCTGGAAATACCCATACCCGTTGATGGCCAAATCCATATTGCGTCCCGTATCCTGCAAATTGCCGGACTGGAACTGTGTGGAGACGGTTTCTACTATGGCAATGGGGTTCACATCCCCAACTGCCCCGGTGTTATAATCTTCTAAACGCATAGCAAGCTGTTCTTCAAAGGGGCTTGCAACCACACGCTGGGCATGATAGCCGGGCGTCTGGCTGTTGACCAGGTTGTTGCCAAGCACCTCTAACTTTCTTTGAGAAACCAGCATCCCAGAGGCAATACTGTAAAATCCTGCTAACATATAACGGTCTCCTTTCCATTCAGATACTCAGATAGCTTTTTGTTCAACTTGGCGAGTCCCGTGCTTCTGGCACACGACGCTCTCTGCTGGCTGATGCCGAGAACTTCGCCAATTTCCCGGAGGTTCAGGTTTTCGTAATAGCATAACGTAATCACCTGGCGTTCCCTCGTGGGAAGACTTTCAATGGATTCCATCAGCACTTTTTTGAGCTCTTCCTGTAATAAACGTCCTTCGGGCCCCAAATCCCCATTATCCCGGTTTTCCACGAGTTGTTCCACAACCTGAGAAGCATTTTCCAGCAGCTCCTCAAAGGAATACATTTCGGCGTTGTAAATTTCGAGCAGGTATTTCTCCAGCTCTTTTTCCGACATTCGCATCCGCTGGGCCAGCTCCGCATGGGTGGGTTCCCTGCCAAGCTCGGCCATCATATGTTCCTGCTCCTGAAGGATATTCCGGCGCGCTACCCGCACACGGTAGGGAAGCCAGCTTTGCTTGCGCATATAGCTGAGGACAGAACCCCGCAGCCGCTTATAGATATAGGTATCAAAGCTGGCGCCCCGGTCCATGTCATACTTTTCAATGCAGTCGATCAAAGCCAGGACTCCCTGGTTGACAAAATCGTCGTACTGCATGTTCCCTGGGAGTATGGAACGCATACTCATCACGGTTTTTTTGATCGAATCCATGTAGTGCAGGACAATCTGGTTGCGGATGGAAAGATCGCCTGTCTTTTTATACAAGCGCATCAATTCCACGGGATCGTCCGGGATATTCTTTTTGATTGCCGCGCTACTGTTGCTCATGTCTGCGCCTCCTTTCCCGGCTGTTTCCAATCGGTGCGGTTAGGAAAGCGTAATGTTCCCTAACGCCTGGATCTGTACGGTTGGGTCAATCTCATTGAACGAAAGAACCGTCACGTCCGGACAGAATTGGTTGACCAGCTTTTTAAAATACACACGTACGACGGGAGAGGTAAGGACAATGGGGATTTGTACCACCTTACGCATCTGGTTGACCGTATCCGTTGTAGCGGATACCAGGTTTTGAATGACATCCGGCTCCAAGGCCAGATACGAACCGCCGTCGGTCTTTTTCACGGCGCCCATGATCATGTTTTCAATCTGGGCGTCCAAGCTAATCACTTTCAACTGGCCTGCCTCAGCAAAACGATGGGTAATGGTGCGGCGCAATGCCTGGCGCACATATTCGGTCAGCATATCGGTATCTTTCACCGTTGCGCTGTAATCGGCCATCGTTTCCAAAATGGTTTCCAAATCGTGCACCGGTACGCCTTCCATGAGCAGGTTTTTGAGCACCTTCTGCAAGTCGTTGATGGAAACCGGATTGGGTACGGTATCCTCCACAATGGAAGGATCCACTTTTTTGAGGTTTTCCAGCATATTTTTGACTTCCTGGCGATTTAACAATTCATGCGCATGCGTCCGGATAATCTCGGACAAATGCGTAATGATCACCGAAGTGGGATCGATCAGCGTGTAGCCGGCCATTTCGGCTTTGAGCTTCTGGTCGTCGCTGATCCACTTCGCCGGCATCCCGAATGCAGGCTCTACGGTATCGATGCCGTCCACTTCTTCCCCTTCCGGGATTTCATCGGGAATCAGCGCCAGATGGTGGTCAATCAGCACCTCGCCAACCGCTACCGATTCGCCCTTGATTTTAATTTCATACTGGTTGGGGTTGAGCTGGCCGCTGTCCTTCAAGCGCACCGAAGGGATAACCATGCCCATCTCGTCGGCGAACTGCTTTCGGAACATGACCACGCGATCCATAAAGTTGCCGCCGCTGTTTTCATCCACCAGCGGGAGCAGGCTGTACCCAAACTCCATGCCAATGGGATCTACGTTGAGCAGACCGTATACATTTTCCAAATCCTTGTAGAAAGCCACCTCGCTGGTAACTTCCTCGGTGGGTACCGGTCCTTCGACAGCGGCCTCCTGCTTGGCCTGCGCCTTTTTGCTCCGGGAACGGACCAAAAGGCCTAGGCCTGCCAGAATCGCCGAGATCAGCAGGACCTGGATGACCGGGAAGCCGATGGGGATGAGACACAGCATGGCCAGGGAAGCCATGATCAATACCCGCGGCTGGGACGAGAACTGCTTGAGGACGTCGGAGTTGAGGTCGGCGTCGGAAGCGGAACGGGTAACGATCATACCGGTTGCCACCGAAATCAGCAGGGCGGGGATCTGGGACATCAGGCCGTCGCCCACGGTCGACACCGAATAGGTGTTGATGATGGTCATGATATCGCCTTCACCGTTGATCATGCCGATGATGATGCCGCCGATGAGGTTAATCATTGTGATAATAATGGAAATGATCGCGTCGCCCTTGACAAACTTCGAGGCACCGTCCATGGAGCCGAAGAAATCCGCTTCGCGCTGGATTTTCGACCGGCGGCGGCGGGCTTCCTCTTCGTCGATCAGGCCGGAGTTCAAATCCGCATCAATCGCCATCTGCTTGCCGGGCATCGCGTCCAGGGTAAACCGGGCGGAAACCTCGGCCACGCGTTCGGAACCTTTGGTAATAACGATAAACTGTACTAATACAATAATCAGGAAGATCAGCAAGCCGATAACTACATTACCGCCAATAACAAAGCTTCCGAACGTCTGTACCACTTCACCGGCATACCCGCCGTTGCTCAGGATAGACCGGGTGGAGGAAATATTGAGCGCCAGCCGGAGCATGGTGGTGACCAGCAAAAGGGAAGGGAAAATCGAGAACTGCAACGGTTCCTTGATAT
>CAJFOO010000038.1 GCA_904397205.1 uncultured Clostridia bacterium | reverse complement strand
GGGGAGAAGTCCGCAGAATCTGCGGGCTTTTTTCTATAGGATAGGAAAAATGAATTGGAAAAACTTATCAATCAGGGCAAAAACTGAGGGGAAAAACAATTTTACAAATGGCCTGGGAAGCGGTACAATATAGTTATGCAAAATTTGAATTATATAAACAAAATTCAGATTATATCTGTCTGACTTACCGGACAGGGATTGGATGATTTTAAGAAAGGGGTCCTGGTTATGGTCATTATTGTCAAGCAGCACACGAGTCCAGACGAACTGCGGCAGGTAATCCAGCCTTTGGAGTGGCTGGGCTTGGAGGTTTCTGTCACCCAGGGGATAGGCCACACGGTACTGGGGCTTCTGGGGGATGTTTCCTGTGTGGATGTGGAACGCTTCCTTTCCCTGCCGCAGGTGGAAACGGTTATGGAAGTGCCTGAACCATACAAAAAAGCCAACCGGAAATTCCATCCTCAGGATACGGCGGTACAGGTAGGGGGAGCACATATTGGCGGCGGGGGATTCAGCGTGATTGCCGGCCCCTGTTCGGTGGAAAGCCCCGGGCAGGTCACGGAGATTGCCAGGCAAGTACAGCAGGCCGGGGCTTCCTTTTTGCGCGGGGGCGCGTTTAAACCCCGCACCTCGCCCTATGCATTCCAGGGGATGGGGGAACAGGCGCTCGAATGGCTGGAAGAGGCCAAGGCAGTGACCGGCCTGCCGATTGTGTCGGAGCTGACGAATCCAAAATATTGCGATTGCTTTGAGGAAAAGGTGGATGTTATCCAGATAGGCGCGCGGAATATGCAGAATTTTGATCTCCTGCGCGAGGTGGGAAAAATGTCGAAGCCGGTGCTGCTCAAGCGGGGGCTTTCCAATACCTATGAGGAATGGATCCTCTCGGCGGAATATATCCTTGCCCAAGGGAACGAACAGGTGATCCTGTGTGAACGGGGAATCCGCACGATGGAGTCTTATACCCGCAATACGCTGGATATTTCCGCTGTGCCTGCCATCCGGAAAATGAGCCACTTGCCGGTGGTTGTGGATCCCTCCCATGCGTGTGGAAAAAGCTGGATGGTCGAACCGCTGGCACTGGCGGCTGCGGCTGTGGGAGCCGACGGGTTGATGGTGGAAGTGCACAACGACCCGGCCCATGCGAAATGTGACGGGCAGCAATCTCTCACACCGATGCAGTTCCGGGAGATGATGGAAAAAGTGAACCATGTTGTAGAAGCCATAGGGAAGCGGGGGACAGTGGGACGGATTACCCGATTGGAACCGAGAAAGGAAGGAAACGGATGTCTGAAAAAATGCCTTTGACCCTGAGTTCTTGGAGCTTGGGGGATCAATGCCGCTGGGAAGAACGGGTAAGAGCGGCGAAGCTGGCGGGGTTTCAAGGGATTGGCCTGCGGGCCGAAAGCTATGTGGACGCCAAAGGGGAAGGATTGTCTGACCAGGATTTGCTGGATATCCTCAGCCGGTATGATATGAAAGTGACCGAAGTGGAGTATATCGTACAGTGGGCGGAAGAGCGGCGTTCCTATGAACAGCAGTATAAAGAACAGATCTGCTTCCATATGTGCCGGTTGTTTGGGGTTTCTCATGTCAACTGCGGCCTGATGGAGCATTATCCGGTGGAGCATACGGGGAAAAAACTCCGGGAACTGTGCGGGCGTGCCGGTGATGGGATTGTCATTGGGGTGGAACCCATGCCTTACAGCGGGATTCCTGATATTCATACCGCATGGGCGGTAGTGCAGTCCAGCGGCGCGCCGAATGCCGCGCTCATTCTGGATACCTGGCACTGGGTGCGGGCCGGCCATGCCAACGACGGCGCATTGCTGGATGGGATCCCAAAGGAAAAGATTGTTTCCATCCAAATCAACGATGTACACGACCGCCCTTACGCGGCCAGTGTGCTGCGGGACGAATCTATGCATGACCGTTTAGCTCCCGGAACGGGATTTGGCGATACGGCAGGATTTTTACGCATGATCCGGGAAAAAGGGATAAAGCCCCGTACCATTGGGGTGGAGGTTATCAGTGATGCAATTCTGGCCCGGGGAGTAACGGAAGCTGCCGCATATCTATATGGCTGTACTGTCCCGATCCTGCGGGAAGTCTGGCCGGAAGCCTGTGAGACATAGGAGGTAGTACATATGTCGTCTTCGCTGCTGTTTACCCCGGTATCTATCGGCCCCATGACTGTACCGAACCGGTTTGTCATGCCGCCCATGGGGAATAATTTTGCCCATACCGACGGATCGCTGAGCGAACGTTCCCTGGCCTATTACGCGGCCCGGGCAAAGGGCGGGTTCGGCCTGGTTACCATCGAAGCGACGGTAGTGGATCCCACGGCCAAAGGGGGACCGAGAAAGCCCTGCCTGGTTTCGGATGCAACGATAGGCAGCTTCCAGCGTGTGGTGCAAGCCTGCCATGCAGAGGGGGCAAAGGTTTCTGTCCAGCTGCAGCACGCGGGGCCGGAAGGGAATCCTGCGATAACAGGGTATCCGTTAAAAGCCGCTTCTGCCGTGCCGGCCGCAGTGGGAAAAGCCATCCCCCAAGCTATGACGGAAGACGAGATTGCCGTTTTGGCGGAACAGTATGGCGACGCGGCCCGGCGAGCCGAGGAGGCCGGGGCCGACGCGGTGGAGCTTCACTGCGCGCATGGCTATCTGCTGCACTCGTTTTTATCCCCGCGCACCAACCACCGCACGGATGCGTTTGGCGGGTGCCTGGAGAACCGCCTGCGGATTGTCCGGCAGATTGTGGAAAATATCCGGTCGAAAACCGGGAAGGGGCTGGCGCTTTTATGCCGGATCAACGCGCAGGACGACGTGCCGGGCGGATTACAGCTGCAAGACAGTATCTTAATTGCGCGTGCGCTGGAAGCCATGGGGGTGGACGGCCTGCACGTTTCCCGTGCCGTACATCTCCGGGATGAATGGATGTGGGCCCCAACGGGGATTCCCGGCGGGTTCAACGCCCCCTATGGCAAGGCGATCAAAGAGGCGGTGGGCATCCCGGTCATTTTGGTGGGGCGGTTTACTTATCCCGAAACAGCCGGGCTTCTGATCGAGCAGGGCTGCTGCGATCTGGCTGCCTTTGGGCGGCAGAGCATTGCCGATCCCGATATGCCCAACAAGGCTTTGCAGGGAGCAATACAGGAAATCCTGCCTTGCATCGGTTGCCTGCAAGGCTGCGTCTGCCATATGTATGCGGGCAAGCCGGTCACTTGTCTGGCCAACCCTTCTGTGGGGAGGGAAGGGGAAATCCAACCGGCAAAAATCCCGAAGAAAATTGCTGTGATCGGTGCCGGAATCGCAGGCTTGACAGCGGCGCGTTTTTGTGCCCAGCAGGGGCATACCGTCACCGTGTATGAGAGAGAGGATACAGCCGGAGGGCAGATGCGGCTGGCTGCTGTGCCGCCGGGCAAAGGCGAATTTGCCGGGCTGATTGCTGCGTGCCGGGCACAATGTGAAACGGCTGGGGTTGCCCTGCGGCTGGGCACACCCATGACGGTGGAATTGCTGCGGGAAGAAGCGCCGGATATATGTATCCTTGCGACCGGGGCGCAGCCGTCTGCCCCTTCTTTGCCGGGGATGTCCCGGTTTCCCGCAATCCCTGCGTGGGATGTTTTGGGAGGGAAAACCGCCTGTGGGGAAAATGTGCTGGTATTGGGCGGCGGGCTCGTTGGGTGTGAGACGGCCGCGTTTTTGGGAGAACGGGGCCACCGTGTCACGGTGGTGGAAGGCCGGGAAGATATCGCGGCAGATATGGGTCCGGAGCATCGCAAGCAGCTTTTGCAGTTGTTTGCAGACTATGCGGTACAGATAAGCGTCGGGACACAGGTGCAGGAGCTCCTTGCAGATGGGGCGCTTTGCTGCCGGGCAGGAGAGGAAGTATTGCTTGCCGGGTTTGATAGTGTTGTGGCAGCATTTGGCGCAAGGGTGCAGAATCCGGGATTTTTGGAAGAGGCCCGGAAGGTTGTACCGGAATGCTATGTCATAGGGGATGCATCGTCCCCCCGCAAGGCGATTGACGCTACGAGGGAAGCATTTGAAACCGCTTTGCGGATTGGAGAAGGAAGGGGATAACGATGGATATTTTAGAACAAACCATGGAGGTGGCTTGTTTGCTCCCCCTATGGCGGGGCGACGAGAGGAAAGGAGAGCGAGACATGAAACGGTATGAAACCCTGTTTTCTCCGCTGACGGTAAAGGGAATGACTCTGAAAAACCGGGTGGTCATGATGCCGATGGGGACCAATTTTGCGCAGGATACCGGAGGAATTGCAGAAAACCATATCCATTACTATGAGCAGCGTGCCAAAGGAGGTACGGGGCTGATTGTGGTGGAAAATGTGTGTGTGGATTTCCCTCTTGGCTCAAACGGGACTTCCCAGCTGCGTATGGATCACGACCGTTACATTCCCGGATTGGCACGGCTTTGTGAAGCGGTTCAGAAGCACGGGGCTTGTATTGCAGTGCAGCTTAACCACGCAGGGGCTTCCGCTTTGCCTTCCCGGATCGGCTGCCAGCCGGTTTCGGCTTCGGATCTGCCGTCCAAACCGGGTGGGGAGATCCCGCGTCCCCTGGAGGAAGACGAGCTATTGTCTATTGCCAAAAAATACGGCGATGCTGCCCGCCGGGCAAAAATTGCCGGTTTTGACGCCGTAGAATTCCATGCCGGGCATTCCTATTTGATCAGCCAGTTCCTTTCCCCCACGACCAACCGCCGGACCGATGCCTTTGGCGGCAGCCCGGAAAACCGTGCGCGTTTCCCCAAAATGGCGATGGAGGAAATCCGTAAAGCAGTGGGGCCGCAGTTCCCGATCCTGGTGCGTATCAGCTTGGACGAATTTGCGGAAGGCGGCAACGGGATCGAGGATTCGCTGGAGCTGATGGAGCATTTTTGCAAAGAAGCCGATCTGTTTTCGGTATCGGCAGGGCTGAACAGTTCCCTGCAATTCCAGATTGATGTAGCGAGTCTGCCCGATGGCTGGCGTTCGTATATGGCGCGCGCGGTAAAAGAGCGGTTTGGCAAACCGGCCATCACCATGGGGAATATCCGTTCGCCACAGGTTGCCGAGGAGATTTTACAGCGGGGTGACGCCGATTTTATCGGGTTAGGCCGGGGGCTGATCGCGGAGCCGGAATGGGCAAACAAAGTGCGCTGCGGCAAAGAAGACCTGTTGCGCAACTGCATCTCATGCAACACCGGCTGTGCGGGGAACCGGATTGGCTTTAATAAGCCGATCCGGTGTACAGTAAACCCGGCGGTGGATCAGGGCGAGGATTACGCGAAACGGAAGATCACAAAGCCCTGCAACGTGGTGGTGATCGGCGGGGGCGTCGCCGGGCTGGAGGCGGCCTGTACGGCGGCCGAGGTCGGATGCACCGCGGTCATTTTGGAGCGCGGCCCCGTGCTGGGAGGGCTTTCGGCTTCCCTGTCGCAAATCTCCGATAAATTCCGGATCCATTCCTTCATCCGTTACCAGGTGAATCGGGCGGCCCGGCTCAAGAATCTGTTTGCGCTCACGGATACCGAGGCCACGGTGGAAAAGGTGTCCCGGTTCCACCCGGATATTGTGGTCAATGCCACGGGTTCCCGCCCGGCGCTGCCCCCGATCCCCGGCTTGCGTGAAGCGATGAACCGTCCGGACTCCCGGGTGTTTACCATTACGGGGATCCTTGGCCACGAGGAAGCGTATGCTGAGGACTTGACAGGCAAACGGGTCGCTATTGCCGGCGGCGGTGCAGGCGGCGTGGATGCAATTGAATTTTTTGCCAAGCGGGGCGCATCGGTATCCGTGGTGGAGCGCGGTGAGGAAATCGGCTTTGATCTGGATCCCATTTCCCGCTGCCATATCCGGCAGGTTTTGGAAAAATATGGTGTTGCCCAGTATTTGCACACGTCTCTGAGCGAGGTACGCGAGGATTCCTTTGGGATTACTTTGGCGGATGGAAGCACCGGGAACATCCCGTTTGACTATGCATATATTTGTTTGGGTATGCAGCCAGAGGCGTCTCTGCTTGCGGGGCTGCTGGATAAATTTCAAAACGACGGCGTGGAGGTTTTGAATATCGGCAACAGTGCCAAAGCACGGCGTATGATTGACGGCGTGCGGGAAGGACGCAATATTTTGGAAGTATTGGATCGCCTTTCTTATTTCGATTGACGCTGAAAAAAGAAAATGTTTCCCAAAGGGGAACCCCCCGGATTTTTTGACAGCGGCCGGATAGATTGGGACGACGTTTTTTTCTCTATATATAGGAAGCAAAACAGCGATGCGGATACAGCAAATCCGCCGCTGTTTTTTGTTTTTTCTATGGCCGGATCGCAGCGGAAAGCGCATGGTATATATGCGCGGGAAAACAGGTAAAAATTACACCCGCAAAAGGTATGGACATTTTGAAATGGAGATGCTATAATGACATCGTTGTCGAGAGCGGACAATGTTTTTGGTAAATCTTCCAGCAAAATTAGAAATAATATACAATAAAATTTTTAAATTTATTATTTTTGAAAATTTGCTGTTCTGTAAACAGAAATCCATACAAAGAGACTGGAACGTTTCCGGAAACTGCGCCGCACAACAAAATTTTTAAATTTACAAAGGAGAGATTCAGAATGAGTCTGAGAAGAACACGGAAAAAATTGGTTGCAGCATCCCTGGCCGCCATGACCGCCATGAGCGCGGCAGTTCCTGCGCTGGTTGTATCGGCTCCGGCTGTGTTTGCCCAGGAACAAAATCTGGTGCAGGCAGTGGCAGAACAGGATACCGTGGAAAACCTGGAGGTAACCCAGGTGAACGAAACGACCTACCGTCTGACGGGCTCCGTGAAGGCCGGCCCCATTCATGAGCAGTTTTATGGCGACAGCAAAGGCCAGTACTGGGATTGGGTGAAGGAAGAGGTGAAGAACGACGATGGCATGAATTTCACCAGCGTAAAGCTCATCTTCCCCCAAGTAGCCGAGGAATCGGTGGAAGTAAAGCAAAAGAACCCCGCTTTCTCCGCATTCTATGAGGAAACCCAGCTCGAAGAAGACGGACAGTTCTCGAAAGATGACAATACATGGGTCAAGACCAAGACGTATGACAAAAATACCTTGACCGTAACCGGCAATGATTTCCTTTTGCAAAAAGGGCAGGATCTGGTTATCACTTTGGATGACGGCGAGGCCATCACCATTGAAAACGGCCTGACCTATCAGGACGCTGCCAGCGTGGTTTCCAACGAAAAGACCAGCGCCGTCAATCTGGAGCTGCAAAGCACAGAAGAGAAAACCCACACCTTCCTGGTGACCAACGCGTCCCCTTCGGACTTGGTCAATCCCTCCACTGACGGGACCAATTTCATGCCCAACGTCAACCTGGAGAACGTAAAGAACCAGCAGGATTTTGCCGTAGTAACCGTAGCGTTTAACGGCATTGGCTTAACCAACGAAAAATTTGTGATTAAGCAGACCAACGAAGCCCCGCTGCAATGGTACGGCCAGGATGCTTGGGAAGCGATTCAGCAGGATTCCTGGGTACAGACTGTACAAGGCGATAAGGCGGTAAAGACCAAGGTGTATGAAAGCGCCGACGCACTCAAACAGATGGACTTTATGATGGTCAAGGGCGGCACGGCTACCTTTGAAATTTATGATGTACAGACCCTGGCCGAAGTGGAAGAAGCAGAGCCGGTGGCTACCTATGTCTTCCAGGATGGGCTGGATTACCCGCTGAAAGAAGCGGCCGGCGACGTGACTTATGAAGAGCCAACCTTGAATGACGATGGGAAAGCGGTAGTCAGCCATACCAGCATGACGGTAGAGGCAGAGTCCGGCGAAACCGTCAATGTGACCATTCCGTCCGACGACCTGGTGAAGTATTTGCAGGGCGGCGAACAGATTGAAGTCAGCGGCAGCGGCTCGGTGGAGCTGGCTCCTTCAGAGTCCCTGACTCTGGAAGTTTCCATCCCGGACGGGGTGCAGGTAGAAAGCCTGGTATTGCCGCAGGAGGTAGTTGCCGCCGCCAGTGCTGCTACTTTAAATATTGAGGTGCAGGACAGCGCCGGGGCTACCCTCTATCAGTGGGAGTATGTTGGCGGCAGCCAGGTGAAAGCGGCTGGCGATGTGGAGCTGGCGGTAGAGACTGGGAACCACGACAACATTGTTTCCGTAGCTTTCCGCGAGCAGCCGCAGGCTGGCTGGACTTTCCGCTATAATCTGCCGGGTACCGGATACCGCGCATACAGCGATGCCGCCGCCCAGATTTCCCTCAAGAACGGTGTGAGCATCAGCGGCAAAACCGTTTCGATTACCGACCAGGTAGAAGTGGACACCGTATACTTTAAAAAATCGGATACCAGCATTCCCGACTGGGGCGATGGTGACCAGACCAATGTACAGCTTGATACCCAGATTGTATACATGATCAATGAAGTATCGGTGTATGACTTCCTGGTAAAAGACAATAACGATACGGATAGCATTACCATCCAATCCTCTAACGAGGATGTTGCCACCGTTGCGCTCCATGACGCAGACGACGCCCGCGGTGCAAAATACCGCGTAACCACCAAGGGCGTAGGCAGATCGACCATCACGGTGACCTACGGCGGCGAATCCGCTACCATGGAAGTGGTTGTATATCCGAAGGGCGGTTCCATTACCCTGGATACCGCAAGCTATACCATGGCGCCGGGCAATATCTATGACATCGGCGTATTTGTGACCGACGGCCAGGGCAACCGTCTCTCCGGCGCACAAGTGCAGGAGATGGTGCAAAATGGCACCCTGAAGGTCCGTGATTCCCGTACCGGTTCGATTGTCGATTTGCAGCAGCTGCCTAACGGGAACTTCCGTGTAACAGGTAAGAATGAAGGTGTTTGCTATATCATGTATGAAATCATGCAGGATAATCAAAAAGTGACCCATGCTTCCGTGAAGATTGAAGTCAAGAAGGGTGCGGTCCAAGGCGGTAACGCCGTGCGCAACACCTCCTGGTGGGCGGACAAGACCCAGCAGTAATTTGATGGAAAAATAAAAGTAAAGACAAGCAAAAGCCGCTTGGGGATTCCCGGGCGGCTTTTGCTGTTGCATTTAAATTCGGATGGTACAATGAATATATTGATAAAACCTATGAGTTGCCGATTAAACAGATTTTGAATTGTATTATACAAAAATGGAAAAATAAGCTACAATAGAAAGAAAGCAAACAGCCTCGAATCCAAAAGGAGGAGTCAACATACATGAGCATATGGACAAAAGAGCATTTCCAAAACTATCTGCAGGACGTAAGGAAGTTGGCAGAAGGACCGTTTGAAGAAATGGAGATCGAAGTGGCAAAAACCGATCGGTTTCCCCAGCGTTTTTTTGACCTGGTGCAAAAGAGCGGGTTATACCGCTGTGCCCTGCCGGAAGCGTTCGGTGGTTATGGAATGAACGATTTGCAGCTGATGCAGGTGCAGGAGGAATACAGCCGGGGACCGGGCGGGATGCGTATGTATCTGCACTATGCCATGGGGATGAACTGGCGGATTTTGCACGATTTCGGCAGCGAGGACCAAAAGGCTGCCATTCTTCCCAAGCTGGCGGATGCGACGATCTTCACCTGCTTTGGATTGACCGAAGAAACCGGCGGCACCGGTGCGGATCTGCACACGGCTGCCGTACTGGATGGGGACACATATATTTTAAACGGGGAAAAAACCCTGATTTCCTATGCGCAGTACGCCAATTATGCGTATGTGTTTGCGGTCACCCGTCCGGACAGCCACAAGGATGACCGGCTTTCCGCATTCCTGATCCCCATGGATACCCCTGGGCTGGAAGTACTCCCCATGCCGCGCCCTATGGGATGCCGGGGTGCGGGTTACGGCAAACTGCGCTTCACCAATGTACGCGTGCCCAAAAGCTGTTTGATTGGCAAGGAGGGGCAGGGGCTGCGCATTGCTACCCATTCACTGGCGGTATCGCGGGCGCATGTGGCCGTGAGCAACCTGGGGCTGTGCCAGCGGATGCTGGAAGTTTCGATTGCCCGGGCAAAAGACCGCGTCACGTTTGGCAAGCCGTTGGCAAGCCGGCAGATGATCCAAAGCTATCTTGCTGAAATGGGGACGTATACCCATGCGCTGCGCACGATGCTGTATGATTTTGCAAAAGATTTTGACAGCGGCAAAGAGCATGAAACCAAAGCGGCTATGGTAAAATATTTCAGCATTGTGACAGCACAGAAGGTTTCGGATTTCATGCTGCTGATTTTTGGCGGGATCGGATATTTTGAGGACTGCACATATGGCCCGATCGAACGCATGTACCGCGATTGCCGTGTGACCTGGCTGGAAGAAGGCCCGCCCAGCGTGCTGCAGATTACGGCGGCGCGCGGCCTGCTGCAAAGCGGCGGCACGCTTCCCTATACCCTTGGGGAAGGAGCAGGACAATGAGCTGCATCAGCCGGGCAAAATCCCGGGTTGTGGTGACGGGTATGGGCGCTGTTACGCCGATTGGTATCGGTGTTCCTTCCTACTGGGAACATCTGCTGGACGGAACAGAAGGCACGGGACCAGTCACCCGGTTTGACACTGCCGATCTCCCGGTACATGTCATGGCGGAAGTGAAGGGCTTTGATCCGGATCGGTATATCCCGCATAAGCTGCAAGGGAAAATGCCGCTGTTTACCCAATATACCTACGCTGCGGCCGAAGAAGCCATTACCGACGCCGCTTTACAGGGGGACCCCCATCGGCTGGGGTTGGTGATGGGCACAGCAATGAACGGCGTGGCGGATATTGCCGAAACCCAGAGGGCCTTTGAAGCCGGCGGCTCCAAGCGGGCCAGCCCGTCCTTTGTGCCGCGCGTGCTGGGGAATATGGCCGCCTGCCAGGTGGCTATTGCCCATGATTTGCAGGGACCGAGTTTCACCCTGAATACGGCCTGCTCCTCCGGCGACGACGCGATTACCCTGGCGGCTATGCTGCTGCAGAGCGGCGCCGCTGACGCGATGGTCGTGCTGGGCGGGGAGTCTATCAACTGCCCTTTGGTCATGGCTTCCCTGGCTTCGGCCCGCGTACTCGCAAGCGGGGCAGGCAGGCCGTTTGACAAGGAACGGGACGGTTTTGTCATTGGCGAGGGCGGCGGTGCGCTGGTGCTGGAAACCGAAGAACACGCCAAAGCCCGCGGGGCGCGCATCTATGCGGAACTGCTCGGCGCGGCCAACGGGAACGATGCATTCCACATGACGACCCCGCGTCCCGGAGGGGAAGGCGGCGCGGCCTGCGTGCGTCTGGCTTTGGAAGCGGCGGGTGTCCGTCCGGAAGAGGTGGATTATGTCAATGGGCATGGCACCGGGACGCAAAAAGGCGACGCCTTGGAGTGCGCCGCTTTCCATGCAGTATTTGGGGAGCACGCTTCCCGGATTCCCATGAGTTCCCTGAAAGGCGCAACCGGCCATATGATGGGCGCGGGCGGGATTACGGAAAGTATCGCCTGCATTTTGGCCATCCGGGAGGGGATCCTCCCGCCAACCCTGCATTATGCGAACCCCGATCCCGACTGTGCGATCGATTGCGTGCCGAACGTCCCCCGCAAGGCGGAAATCCGTATTGCCGTGAACAATGCCTTTGGGTTTGGGGGACAGAATGCCAGCCTGATTTTTGGCCGGTACGATTAGAGAGGAAAGACTGCACATCCTGCAAGACAGATGAGGGATAACTAAAAGCACCTCCAGGCTATAACCATAGCTCTGAAGGTGCTTTTTTGGTTATTAAAACGGCGGCGGTGTGTACGGCCCTTTGGACAGAATCCCCTGGATGACTTTCAGGAAAAGGGGAGCGGCGGGATTGAGCAGTTCCTTTTTCCACGCGACAATATAGGGGATGCTGGTATCCATGTCGTCAATGGGAATCACATCGATCAGGGACGGGAGGATCATCGTAGGGACAGCCAGCGGTAGGATAGTGATTCCCAGTCCGGCGCCCACGGCCAGCAGGAGGGATTTGAGGTTGTCGCAGCGGTTGACGATGTGCGGGGTAAAATGGTGCGCCCGGCACACGGCCATCATCTGCATGTACAAAATGGGGTTTTCCGATTCCGACACAATGAGGAATTTTTCCTGCTTGAGAGCGGAAAAATCCAATGGCTTTTGGGATAAAGGATGCCCTTTCGCCACCACGACGCCGAGATGATCCTCATGGGTGGGAAGGAAGTCAAAGTCATCCCCTACCGGCAGCAGATCGCGGTGCAGGAAATGAAAGTCATACTGATCCTCCTGTTCGTCCAGCTGCGGTTCACATACGGGAACATAGGTGATATCTACCAGGATATCGGGATACCGCCGGCCAAATTCCCGCAGGCACTCCGCTAAAAACCGGCCGGGAGTATCCATGGTGGCAATGGCGAGGCGGCCCTGCGCCCCTTCGTGGAGCTGTTTGACCACATACGCCGCTTTGCGGGAGATTTCCAGCAGTTCTTTGGCATAAGGGAGGAATGCCCGGCCTTCCCCGGTGAGTTTGACGTCCCGTTTGGTACGGTAAAATAACTTGACCCCCAATTCCTGTTCCAGATCGCTGATATGCCGGCTGACGGTGGACTGCGGCACCCCGTTGCGCCGCGCCGCACCGGAAAAACTCAGTGTTTGGGCGACGGAAACAAAATTATTTACCTGGTTTAAATCCAAAGCAGACACCTTCCTTCGGCAAAAATCCTTTCCGCGTTGACAAGAGAAGGAAAATTCGGTATAATCGGACTATATAAAGATTGTATAATACAAAAATGGATTTGTAAAGTGTTTTTGTGAGGAAATGCCATGAAAGAGAAAAAACTGGTCATTACCGGCATGGGGGCGGTTACCCCCATTGGGATTGGCGTAGCGGCCTATTGGGAAAGCCTCATGGCGGGGAAATGCGGCGTTGGGCCGATTACCCGGTTCGACGCTTCCGGCCTTGCGGTACGGATTGCGGCAGAAGTGGAAATGTACGATCCGGCCAAATACCTGCCGAAAAACCTTATCCGGGATTCCGATCCGTTTATGCAGTATGCGTATATGGCCGCTTCCGAGGCGCTGGGAGAAAACGGCCTTCCCGCCGCCCCGGACCGTACGGGGATCGTCATGGGCACCTCAATGGGGGGGATCTCCACCATTGCAGCAACCCAGGAAGAACTGACCCTGCTGACCCATAAACGGGTTGGTCCCAGGTTTATCCCCAAGGTGCTGGGGAATGTGGCGGCCGCGCAAATCGCGATCCATCATGGGATCCAGGGGCCCAGCCTCACGGTATCCACCGCCTGTTCCTCGGGCGGGGACGCTTTAGCCGCGGCGGCGCTTCTGCTATGGAGCGGGGAAGCCGATGCGGTGGTGACCGTTGGGGCGGAATCCATTTTGTGCCCCCTGGTGCTGTACAGTTTATCCAACGCGAAAGCCCTGTCCCACCGCAACGACTGCCCGGAGCTTGCCAGCCGCCCGTTCGATTTGCACCGGGACGGTTTTGTGATTGGCGAAGGCGGCGGCGCGATTGTGCTCGAGACCGAAGAACACGCCAGAAAACGAGGGGCGGAGATCTTTGGGGAACTGCTGGGCTGGGCGAACAATTCCGACGCTTACCATGTGACCGAACCGCGGCCGGACGGTACAGCGGCGGCAGCCTGTATGCGGCGGGCATTGGAACGCGCCGGGGTGCAGCCGCAAGAGGTGGGGTATATCAATGCCCACGGCACGGCAACCCCCTTGGGGGATGCGGCGGAGGCTGCCGCTATCCGGCAGGTGTTCGGTGCGTTTATGCCGCCCGTAAGTTCCACTAAGGGGGCAACCGGCCACATGATGGGGGCTGGCGGAATTACAGAGGCAATTGCCTGTATCCTGGCTATGCGGGAGGGGCTCCTGCCGCCTACCCTGCATTGGGAAACCCCTGATCCGGCTTGCAGCTTGGACTGTATCCCTGGCCGCGCCCGGCCCTGTACCGTAGAGATCTGTATGAGCAACGCGTTTGGATTCGGCGGACAGAATTCCAGTCTGGTACTGGGGAAATATCCCAGAGGATCGTCAGCATGAATAAGGTACCATCCCATACGGCAGCCGCGAAGGGATGGTTTCTTTTATGAAGAAAGGCTGTGGGATTCCTTTAAAAACTCTAGGAAACGCTTTATCGGCCGGGAAAGATGGCGTTCTTTGCCATAGACCAGATACAGGAACGAAGGATCCCGCGGAAGATCCGATAAGGGGATGGATACGAATGCGGCATTGCTAGTCGGCATAATGGGTGCGGGGGTAACGGCAATCATGGATTTGCGCTGCACCAGATACCCATAAATAGAAAGGGGATCCTGGAAGCTCCAGTCTACGGCGATCCCTTGGCTTTCCAGCAGGCTGCGAATCCCCGTGCCAAAGGGGGAGTCAGGAGCGGGGGCAAGCAGCGGCCGCCCGGCCAAATGGGAAAGGGAAAGGGAAGAATGGCTTGCCAGGGGATCCTGCCGGTGCATGACGGCCACAAAGCGCTGCGGCGCAACCGGAAAGCTGGCCAGTGAGGACGGAGCCGGGGACATGCAGAAACCAATGTCGTAGGTGCCGTCCTCCACCCCGCGGAATACCTCTTTCGCCACGGCAGGGAACAGGTCAAAGCGGGTCTGATTGGGGCATTGCTTTTGGTATTCCGTCAGCAAATCCGGCACGAACCGTGCCAGCAGGGAAGGGACGCATCCCACATCTACCGATCCGCCTAAAGCGCCCCGCCGTTCGTGGGCTAGATCGATCCCTTCCTGGAGGGTATCCAGCGCCCGGCAGACATAATGATAAAATTCTTTCCCTTCTTTCGTCAGACGTACGTTGCGTCCGGTCTTTTGGAAAAGTTTGACTTGCAGCTCCTCTTCCATGGACGAAATGGATGCGCTTAGGCTGGGTTGGCTGATAAAGAGTTCCTGCGCGGCTTTCGTATAATGTTCAAGCTGGGCCAGCTTGCGGAAATAGTGTAATTGTGGTAAATTCATGAATCCTGCACCTCACATTTCTGCCGGAGTTCCTGTACCGGCCGCTTGGACGGCGGATCGGACGGCTTCCGAAATCCGTCCCGGGGTTTTGGCGTCTCCCAAAAAGACGATGCGGGGAAGAAGCTCTGCCGGCCAGCTGGTTTGACGGAAGGCCGGGGCGGGCTGCCAGCGGTGGGCGAATAGCACGGTATCTGCCGGGATTTCTTTTTCCTCGCCGTGTTGCCGGTACTGGACGGTTTGGGGAGTTACCCGGAGGATCTCCGCTTCACCTACGCACTGGATCCCTTCTTTTTTTGCTTCCAGCAGGCAGGCCCAGAGTACGCTCCTGGCCATACCCGATCCGGGTTTTTTCAAGGGGCCAAGGCAAACTACGGAAGTTTCCTGACCGGTGGGGAAACCAATCTCTTCGGGGGACGTCCATAAGGAGAAAAATTCCTGCTGTTCCAGAGAGAGCCGCCGCTGTTTGGCACAGAACAAGGCGGCTTCCAGCCCGCGGAAATCATTCCCCAGCACGACGGTATGTTTCCCCAGGGGGAGGCATTGTTCTACCCACTGCCAAAGCGGGTATGCACGGGCCTCAGGATCCACAGGGAAAGCCGGCGGTTCGGGCTGTGCGCCTGCGGCAATGACAACTTTATCGTAAGTATGGGATTGCAATAGATCGCATAGCTGGGAAGGGGAAGCCTCCCGATACCAGGAGAAAGCAACCCCATGCCGCAAGCACTGGGAGTACAGGGAATCGGCATATCCGGACACGTCCTGCCAATGCGGAAGTTTTGCCAGCAAACGGGCGGTGCCGCCCCACCGGCCTGACTTTTCCCACACCTCCACGCGGTTTTTCCGGGCAGCCAGGGCAGCGTAAGCCATCCCGCTGATCCCCGCGCCGATTACGAGAATATGTTTTCCCTGATCGGCGTCGATCCACGCTTTGTCTTCCTGCCCCACAAACGGGTTGACAGCGCACCCGACCGGTTTCCCGGCAAATACCCGGTCGAGGCATTCCTGATTGCAGGAAAGGCAGGAGCGGATCTCGGGTTCCCTGCCTTTACGGAGCTTACGGCCCAAATCCGGATCGGCCAGGAACGGGCGGCATAAGCCTACGGCGTCGCAGCAGCCTTCCAGCAATGCCTTGCGTCCGCTGGGGATATCCATCCGGTTGCAGGCGATCACGGGGATGGACACCTGTTCTTTTACCGCTTTAGCCAGAAACCGATAGCCGCCCCGCGGCACATGCCCCGTGATCTGCGGGATACGGGTTTCATGCCATCCGCCGGTAATGCTCAGAGCGGCCACCCCCTGTGTTTGGAGGGCTTTGGCAATTTTCACGGTATCTTCCAGACGGTTGCCATGAGGGATCATGTCTGCGCCGGACAAACGGACTAAAATAGGAAAATCGTTTCCGGTATTTGTCTGGATTGCTTCCACGATTTCCAGCAGAAAGCGCATCCGGTTTTCCAAAGGCCCGCCATACGCATCCGTACGGTGGTTTGTTGCGGCCGATAAAAATTCTGCCGGGAGATATCCGACACTGGCACAGATTTCCACTCCATCAAAACCAGCCTGGCGGGCCCGCTGTGCCGCGTCGGCAAAATAAGAGACAGCCTGCCGGATTTGGGAAAGGGACATTTCCTGCGTTTGTATTCCTGTCAGGCCGCTTTGATAGGAGGAGGGGGCGAGAGGGGACAGTCCTTCCGGGAGAGGATGGGCGTATGCGCCTTCGTGCAGGAGCTGTAAAAAACATTTGCTTCCTGCTTCCTGCACGCTGTGGGCCAGTTTGGCTAAGCCGGGGATACAGGCGTCGCTGCACACCTGCATCATGCCCGGGGCCTGCCGATCGGGATCCACTCCCGCCCCGCCAGCCAGTACCAGACCTGCCCCGCCTTTGGCGCGGGCGCGGTAAAATTGGATGGTGTCTTCGTGGACAAACCCGTCCGGGCTGCGGCAGAGGCTGGCTGCTGTAAAAATCAGGCGGTTTTGCAAAAGACAAGATCCTATGGTTAAGGGAGAAAGTAACGGTTCCATTTCCTTTTCCTTCCTTTCCGTGCCGTCAGGCGGAGAAAATAATTTATATTTGCATCATTTAATCGATTATTGGATAGTATACCATATTCCCAGGGCAAGAATCAAGAGGGTTTGCCAAAATTTGCCTGGAATTGGTTTGAGTTACCATATTATTTAGCGAAAATGGCCGTTTGTCAGAAAGGGGAAGAGCATTGAAACGGATGTTTGAAAATATTTATCAGGAAAAGGCCGGCTGCGGCGGATCCCAGACCCGTCCCTCCAACCTGTACCTGATCCGGGGGGAACCGCGCAGCCTGCTGATCGATACCGGGTTTGCCACTGCGGAAAGCCAGGCGGCTGTGCTGGGGATGCTCAGGGAATTGCAGATCCCGCTTTCCAGCCTGGATGTGTTTTTAACCCATAACCACCCGGATCATGCAGGGCTGGCCCCGTTTTTGGCGGCGGAGGGAGCGCGGATGCTGATGAAGAGAGAGGAAAAGGATACCTGCGCCATGCTGTGCGGATACTTTCTTGACAGCCGGGAAGAAAGCCTGCGCCGATTGCGCCAGCACGGCTGGAACGAAAAGGAAGCGCAATGGATCCTCCAGCAGGGACGGCAGGAAAAATACCGGTACAACGGCGGTCCGGGCGGTAAGTTCCCGTTTACGGATGTCCGGCCCGGGGAACGCTTGCGGTACGGAGGGTATACCCTGGAGGTGGTCGATCTGGCCGGACATACGCCTCACCAGATTGGCTTGGCTGACCGGCAGCACCGCTGGCTGTTTTTGGGGGATACCCTCAGCAAACGGCAGGTGTTGATTTTATCGGCGCGGGAGGCGGGGGAAAACCTGCTTTCCAAGCATCTGCGCACGCTGGAGCGGCTGGAGACGGAGTTCGCCGATTTTTGGATGATCCCTACGCATTACGCCCCTTTTTACGGCCCGAAGAAAGCGGCAGAGAATACCCGCCGGTATTTTGCGCATATTCTGGAAAAATGTGCCGCCGCTTTGGAGGAAGGATCTGCGGGAAAGACGCTGGCGCAGGTATTGCGGATGGTATTCCGCTATACGGAACACAGCGTGTTGGAGGAGGAAATGCTCAGGCTGCATTTCCGTCTTTCCAACACGCTGGCCTGCCTGGACGAGCTGGTCTGCCGGGGCCTTGCCGCCCGGCGGGAAACGGACGGCGTCTGGTTTTGGGAAGCCGTACAGCCGGCGTATTTTTCTTGAGCCAGTCCTTCTAAAACTGGTTTTGTCCGCATAGGTATGGAGCAGGACAACAATCAGGAAGGATGGGACGCGATGCGCCGGGAAAACAATGGGAAAAAATGCCTGTCTTGGCTGACGGTGGTACAGCTTGCCGTATTTGGGGCGCTCCTTTTGACAGCCCTGATTTTCAAATGGATCGGCGGCCCTTTTTATCAGAATATCCAGAGTTGGTACCAGACACAGGCGGAGGATTCCATTTTGGTGGATTTCACCCCGCCGGCTTCTTCGGCGGTGGAAGATATTGCCGGGGGGGCTTCTATGGAGAGTGCCCCGTGATCTGTTTTACCATTGGCTCCTGTGTGGTGAAGATCCGCTTCCTGTTTTTTGCCGTGCTGGCATTCCTGCTGTTCTCCGCCCTGGGGGAAGGAGCCATTTTGGGGTTGCTCGCGGCACTGCTGCACGAGATGGGGCATTTGGCGGCGATGGTGGGAGTGGGTATGCCTCCGAGGGAAATCCGCCTGAACCCCTTTGGCGTGGATCTGGTGAAACAGGAAACCACCGGGCGCAGCTATGGCAAGGAAGTGCTGGTTTCTCTGGCCGGCCCGCTGGCGAACGGGCTGGCTTGTTTTTTTTGCCTGCTGGGACGGCGGCTGGGCTGGTGGGAAGGGGATGGATGGCTGATGGCGAACGCCGCCCTGGGGCTGATGAACCTGCTCCCCATTGAGGCGCTCGACGGGGGGCAGGCCCTTTTTTCCCTGCTTTTGCTGCGTTCCCGGCGGGGCGAGGCCTTCTGCGGGAAGGTGGTGACGGCAGTTTCGTTGCTTACGCTGCTGCCCTTGGCGACGGCCGGGTTTTGGCTGCTGCTCGATTCCCGGTATAATTTTTCTTTATTGCTTTTGAGCCTGTACCTGATCTTCCTTTTGCTATGGAAGCGCGGCCGTTTTTTTTCGGTGGGATAGAACTTGCTTCGTTGCAATTTTCTCCGCAAGTCGGTATAATAGGAGGAAATGGCAAAAAGGAGGCGCAGCGGTGGATCGCATCAAGGAAAGGATCTTGTCACGCGTGCAGAAGCCGGGGCGGTATACCGGCGGGGAAATGAATGCTGTGGTGAAAGAGAAGGCGGACGTGGAGGTCCGGTTTGCTTTTTGTTTCCCGGATTTGTATGAGGTCGGGATGTCGCATTTGGGGATGAAGATTTTATACAGCCTGCTCAACGAACAGGAAGGCGTATGGTGCGAGCGGGTATTCGCTCCCTGGGGCGATATGGAGGAGGAGATGCGTCAAAACGGCGTACCTCTGTTTGCGCTCGAGAGCGGCGACCCGGTGGGGGAATTTGACATGGTGGGCTTTACGCTCCAGTATGAGCTGAGTTATACCAATATGCTGAATATGCTGGATTTGGCGGGGATCCCCCTGTACAGCGCCCAGCGGGATTCCTTATCCCCGCTGGTGGTGGCGGGCGGGCCGTGCGTATGCAACCCGGAACCGGTGGCTGATTTTGTGGATCTGTTTTTCCTTGGCGAAGGCGAAGAGGTGGATTTGGAAATTGTGGAGCTGTACCGCCGGTATAAGAAAGAGGGACGCAGCAAGGCGGAATTCCTGCGGGCGGCCGCGCAGGTAGAAGGGGTGTATGTCCCCTCATTGTACGAGGTGTCCTATCGGGAGGATGGGACGGTTGCTGCTGTCATCCCCAAAGAAGGCGCGCCGGCCCGGGTGCGCAAGCGGATTGTGAAGGATATGAACCGCGCCTATTTTCCTGAAACTTTCGTGGTACCCTATCTGGATATCGTCCACGACCGGGCAGTCAGCGAGGTGCAGCGGGGATGCTACCGGGCCTGCCGGTTCTGCCAGGCGGGATTTATTTACCGGCCTGTGCGGGTGAAGGAGAAAGACGTGATTGACCAGCAGTGCCGGGATCTGTGTGCCGGTACGGGATACGATGAGATTTCCCTTTCCTCCTTGAGTACCAGCGATTATCCGGATATTGAGGGCCTGCTGGATACCCTGCTCCGCTGGACAAAGCCGGAACGGGTGAACGTATCGCTTCCGTCTTTGCGGGTGGACGGGTTTTCCAATGAGCTGACCGAGAAAATCAAGACCGTGCGCCGCAGCGGGCTGACCTTTGCCCCCGAGGCGGGGACGCAGCGGATGCGGGATGTGATCAATAAAAATGTGACCGAGGAAGAACTGCTCCAAACGGTACGCACCGCGTTTGCCGGTGGGTGGAGCAGCATCAAGCTGTATTTTATGATCGGCCTGCCCACGGAAACCCTGGACGACGTAGCGGGGATTGCCGATTTGGGGCAGGCGGTGGTGGAAGCCTATTACCACTGCCCGGACAAGCCCAAGGGACGCGGGGTCAACGTGACCCTGAGCGCTTCGAGCTTCGTACCCAAGCCGTTCACGCCGTTCCAGTGGGAGCCGCAGGATTCCATCGAGACCCTGCGCCAAAAACAGGATCATCTGGTGCATTCGGTGAAAAGCCGCAAGATCACCTGCAACTGGCACGACGCCGATACCAGCTTTTTGGAAGGGGTATTCGCCCGGGGGGATCGCCGCCTGGCCCGCGTGCTGGAGGAAGCCCACCGCCGGGGCTGTAAAATGGACGGCTGGTCGGATTATTTTTCCCTGGCGAAGTGGATGGAAGTCTTTGCGGCCTGCGGGGTGGATCCGGCCTTTTACAACCAGCGGCGCCGGGAATTTACCGAAGTCCTGCCGTGGGATCATCTGGACTACGGGATCCGCAAGGATTTCCTGATCGAAGAGTGCCGGGCCGCTTACGAAAACCGGACGTCCCCGGACTGCAAGGAAGCCTGTTCCGCCTGCGGCGCAGCCTGCTTCCAGGGAGGGATCTGCTTTGAAACACGTTAGGATATGGTTCTCCAAAACAGGGACGGCAAAATATATTTCCCATCTGGATTTAAACCGCTGTATGTCCCGCGCGGTACACAAAGCCAAACTCCCGCTCTGGTACACGGAGGGCTTCCATCCGCACGCCTTTTTGACCTTCGCCCTGCCGCTGTCTTTGGGTGCGGAAGGGCTGCGGGAATCCATGGACATCAAAATGGAAGAGGATCTCTGTCCCGAGGAAATTCGGGACCGTCTCAACGCCGCCCTGCCGCCGGATATCCGGGTGCTCGACGTGACCGAACCCGTCATGAAGCCGGGGCAGATCGCTTGGGCGTCGTACCTTGTGGAGCTGGAGCCGGAGGAGGGCGAGAGCGGGGAAAGCCTTGCAGAAAAGCTGCGATCCCTGTTGGGGCAGACGGCCATCCTGGTGGAAAAACGGAGCAAATCCGGGGTGAAAACCGTAGATATCCGTCCCGGTATCCAGGAAGCGGAGATCGAACCGGCCGGCGAATGCGTCCGGCTGCGGCTGATGCTGCCGGCGGGGAGCACGGAGAATATTAACCCGTCCCTGGTGGTGGAAGCCCTGCGTGCAGATACCGGTGCATCCTGCTTTGCCCGGATTACCCGCACGGGCCTGTATAATGCGGAAAGGATCCCGTTTGCGTAACGGGATGGATTTTTTCGGCACAGCCGGCCGGAGAGGGAAAATTTGGTGTATTTTATGAAAATAAGGTTGCTTTTTTGGTTTCCTTGTGGTATGATAAGCAGAGCATCTGCACAGAAGGCGCAGGCCGCCTTCGTTCCGTCAGGCAGCGTTTGATGGGGTTGATGCCCGGCCCGTGGCCGAGACAATCAAGCGGGTATTCCTCTGCCGGCGCCTGCCGGGTATGAATACCGGAATTTTAGGAGGATTTTACTATGGATGCACTCAAGTTAATTGCGCAGGACTCGATGAAACAGGAAGTCCCGCAAATCGAAATCGGCGATACCATCAAGGTGGATGTAAACATCCGTGAAGGAGACCGTGAAAGAATCCAGGTGTTTGAAGGCACCGTCATCGCCCGCAAGGGCAGCGGGATTTCCGAAACCTTCACCGTACGCCGGGTTTCCTACGGCGTAGGCGTGGAGAGGGTGTTCCCCATCCATTCCCCCAACGTCAAGGGGATCAAGCTGGTGCGCAAGGGCCATGTCCGCCGGGCAAAGCTCTATTATCTGCGTGACAGAGTGGGCAAGGCTGCAAAACTCCGGGAAAAAATCAGATAAACGCACGATAAAAGGGACATGGATGTGTCCCTTTTTTGCTATGGAAATTAGGATTTCCCTCAACAGGAGGGAAAGGAGGTTGTTTTTTGCATGAGTAAAAAGGAAAAGCGCTCCCCCGCCACGGAGGAAGTGCAGGCTGTCCGCAGCGGCGCTATCCAGGGGGATGGACGGCTCAGTTCATTTGAATGGGTGGAGTCTTTGATCATCGCCATCATCGTGGTGGGGATTGTGTTTACCTTTGTGTTCCGGATTGTCACGGTAAGCGGGAGTTCGATGTATCCGAACCTCCAGCATGGGGACCGGCTGATTGTGACCAGCTGGTTTTATACCCCGCAGGCCGGGGATATTGTGGTGCTCAAGCGGACCGACGGCCTCAACGAGCCGATTGTCAAGCGCGTGATTGCCACGGAAGGGCAAAATATTTACATCGATTATGATGCGGGGGACGTCTATGTGGACGGGCAGATCCTGGACGAAACCGCATACTTGGGGGATACCAAGACTTACCGCCCAATGGCATCGGAAGAAGAAATATATGAATTCCCTGAAGAAGGGTTGGAGGTGCCGGAGGGCTGTATTTTTGTACTGGGGGATAACCGCAGCGTCTCCAAGGACAGCCGGTATCTCGACGTGTACATGGTGGATGAGCGGCATATCTTAGGGAAAGCCCAGTTTATCCTGTTCCCCTTCAGCCGTCTCGGCGTGGTGGCATAGGATGGAAAGGAGCCAGGCCATGAGTGAAGCGCAGTCGATCCAATGGTTCCCGGGGCATATGGCGAAAACCCGGCGGCAGATCGAACAATCGCTAAAACAGGTGGATGCAGTGGCAGAACTGGTGGACGCGCGGATCCCCGTGAGCAGCCGCAACCCGGTTTTGGACAGCATCATCCAGAAAAAGCCCCGGGTGATTCTGCTGAACAAAGCGGATATGGCGGATCCCGTGCAGACCAAGCGGTGGATCGCCGCCTACCAGGCACAGGGCATCCTGGCCGCGCCCGCAGACTGCCGCAGCGGGAAAGGCGTGCAGGGGGTGCTGCCCCTGGTGCGCGAGGCCCTGAAGGAAAAAATTGCCGCGTGGGAAGCAAAAGGCATGACCGGCCGGGTGATCCGGGTGATGGTGGTAGGGATCCCGAATGTGGGGAAATCCTCCTTTATCAACCGGATTTCCCGGGGCGGCAAGGCAGAGGTGGAGGACCGCCCCGGCGTGACCCGCACAAACCGCTGGTTTTCCGCCGGGAAAGGGATGGAAATCCTCGATACCCCCGGGGTGCTCTGGCCCAAATTTGAGGACAAGCGGGTGGGGGAATACCTGGCCTTCACCGGCGCGGTGCGGGATGCGGTGGTGGACATAGAGACCCTTGCCGGCCGCCTGATCGAAACCCTGGCGCCGATGTACCCCGGCGCATTGGAAGCACGGTATAAGCTGGAGCCGGGGGAACTGGACGGTTTGCCTGGCTATGAAGGGCTGGAACGGATTGGACGCAGGCGCGGGATGCTCGTCTCGGGCGGGCAGGTAAATACGGAACGGGCGGCGGCGGCCGTTTTGGACGAGTTTCGTGGCGGAAAGCTGGGGCGGATTACCCTGGAGCCCGCCCCGATGCCGGAATAGAGGGATTCTTGCAGGAAGGAGGGGTTCGATGGATTGGTTTGCGTATGAAACACAAGCAGCTTTGCGAGGATTCCGTGCAGTCTGCGGGATCGACGAGGCTGGCCGGGGACCGCTGGCGGGGCCGGTATTTGCCGCGGCTGTTATCCTGCCGCCCGGCTGTGTGCTCGAGGGGCTGGACGATTCCAAAAAACTGAGTGAAAAACAGAGGGAAGCCCTGTTTGAACCGATCCAGGAGCAGGCCGTCGCGTGGGCGGTCGCTTTTGCCACCGAGGAGGAAATCGACCGCCTGAACATCCTGCAAGCGACGTACCTGGCTATGGAGCGGGCCTGTGCCGCTTTATCGGTGCAGGCGGACTATGCCCTGGTGGACGGCAACCGGATGCCTTCTTTGCCCATCCCGGGGGAAACCGTGGTGAAAGGGGACGCGCAGAGCGCGAGCATTGCTGCCGCTTCCGTGTTGGCCAAGGTCAGCCGGGATCGCCTTATGCTGGAGCTGGACAAGCTCTATCCGGAATACCGGTTCGCCAAGCACAAGGGGTACGGCACCAAGCTGCACCGGGAGCTTTTGCAGCAGTTTGGTCCTTGCCCGATCCACCGGCGCAGTTTTTTGAAAAAAATTTTGGGGGACGGCTATGGGGGCGAATGAAACCGGCCTGCACGGGGAAGTTCTGGCGGCGGAGTTTTTGACCCGCCGGGGGTACCGTGTCATCGATCGGAATTATCACAGCCGGTACGGCGAGGTAGACATTATCGCCCTGTCGGATGCATATATTGTGTTTGTAGAAGTGAAAGTGCGGCAGGCCGGAGGCAAGCTCCATCCGCTGGAGGCAGTATCCCCTTCCAAATGCCGCAAGCTGGTGAAAACGGCGCTGCTCTATCTGCAAACCCACCCGGAATATCAGGAACTCCAACCCCGGTTTGACGTGGCGGCGATCACCATCGAACCCAGAACCAATCGGAAATGGTTTGATTATCTTTCCAATGTGTTTGAAGCCGATGAAGGATGGATCTGAGCGAAAGGGGCCGGTCTCTACATGCGGGTATTTGATTTGCACTGCGACACGATTACCGAATGCTGGAAGCAAGGGCAGCCGCTGCGCCGCAACACCCTGCGTCTCGATTTGGAGCGGGGACGGATGTATTCCCCGTGGGCGCAGTGCTTTGCCATTTGGATTCCCGATACCCTGCGGGGAGAAAAAGCCTGGGAATATTTTGAGGGGGCGGCCGGGTATTTCCGCGGGGAAGTGGAAAAAAACTGGGAGGCTGTCTCGTTTTGTACCGACGGGCCTTCGTTTTCCCGCGCGGCGGCCCGGAACCGCTGCTGTGCGTTCCTTACGGTGGAAGGCGGCGCCGTATTGGGCGGAAAGCTCTCCCGTGTGAAGGAGCTGGCACAGGCCGGCGTGCGGATGCTGACCCTTACCTGGAACGGTTCCTGCGAGCTGGGAGACGGCGCGATGGTTTTGTATCCCAAGGGGCTCACGGCGTTTGGCCGGCAGGTGATCCCGGAGCTGGAGCGGTGGAGGATTGTCCTGGATCTGTCCCATGCCAGCCTGCCTTTGTTTTACCAGGCTGCCGAACTGGCGCATCAGCCGTTTGTGGCCAGCCATTCCAACGCGAAGGCAGTGTGCAGCCATCCCCGCAATTTGACGGACGCCCAGTTTACCCTGTTGTGCCAAAAGGGCGGGTTGGTAGGTCTGAACCTGCACCCGGCTTTCCTGACGGAAAAACCGCGGGCCAGCGTGGAGGATCTGCTGCGGCATGCGGAACACTTCCTGTCGCTGGGCGGGGAGGATGTGCTGGCGCTTGGCAGCGATTTGGACGGGGGAGATCTGCCGGAGGACGTGCAGGGGATAGAATCGTTTGCCGCCATTTGGGAACGCTTTTCCCGCGCCGGCTATCCGGATGCACTGCTCGAGAAAATTTTTTATGAAAACGCGCAGAAATTTTTCCTTTCTCTTTGACATTGTCCCCGTTCTATTATAAAATAAAAGGAAACTGCGTTTATGCAAGGAACATTTAGGAGGGAAAACGCCTTGAATTATACATGTACCAGAGACAGGGGAATTACCGTCACCGCCGCACGGGCGATTGTGCAGGGGATTTCCAAAGACGGAGGATTGTTTGTACCGGAGCGCCTGCCGGCGTATACACCGGAGGATTTGCAGGCAATGCAGGGGATGGATTATGTGGGCCGTGCCTGCAAAATCCTGTCGGACTTCCTGCCGGGCTTTTCCGCGGACGAGATCCGGGAATGCGTGTCCGCTGCGTACGCTCCCGGAAAATTTTCCGGAGGGCATCCCGCGCCGGTTGTGGAAGTGAAAAATGGAGAGTATCCCATGCATGTGCTGGAACTGTGGCATGGACCTACCTGCGCGTTTAAGGATATGGCTTTACAGCTTCTGCCGCATCTGCTGACGCATTCCCTCAAAAAAGAAAACTGCGACAAGACGGCGGTCATCCTGGTGGCGACTTCCGGGGATACGGGCAAAGCCGCCCTGGAGGGCTTTAAGGACGTGGACAAGACCCGCATCCTGGTCTTTTACCCGGAAAACGGCGTCAGCCCCATGCAGAAACGCCAGATGAACACCCAGGAAGGAGACAACGTCTGCGTCTGCGCCATTGAAGGGAATTTTGACGACGCGCAAAGCGGGGTGAAACGCCTGTTTGTGGATCAGGAGATCAATGCTCAGCTAGATCGCCACGGGATGCTGTTTTCCAGCGCGAATTCCATCAACTGGGGCCGCCTGCTGCCGCAGATTGTGTATTATTTTTCCGCCTACTGTGACCTGCTCCAAAGCGGGGCCGTCAAGATGGGCGATCCGGTCAATTTTGTGGTGCCTACGGGCAATTTCGGCAACATCCTGGCCGCATATTATGCCAAGAAGATGGGGCTTCCCGTGCATAAGCTGGTCTGCGCGTCCAACGCCAACAATGTGCTCACCGAGTTTTTGCGCACCGGTGTGTATGACCGCAACCGGGAATTCCATGCCACCATTTCCCCGTCCATGGACATCCTGATTTCCAGCAACCTGGAACGCCTGCTGTTCGACGCGACCGGTGACGACAAGCAGGTGGCGCAGTGGATGCGGCAGCTTGCGGAAACCGGACGCTACGAAGTGGACGGGCCTACCCTGCAAACGCTCCAGAATACTTTTGCGGCCGCCTGCTGTGATGATGGGAAAACCAAACAGACCATCCGGGAAGTATTCGGCAGCGCGGGCTATTTGTGCGACACGCATACTGCCGTGGCTGTTAACGCGTACGAGCAGTATGTGGACGAAACCGGAGACAAGACCCCCACGGTCGTGGTTTCCACTGCCAGCCCGTATAAGTTTGCGGATGCGGTTTTGTCGGCGGTATCGGAAAAATACAATCCCGCGGACGAGGAGTTCCATAAAGTGCAGCAGCTAGCCGAAGAAACCGGGATGGCCATCCCTGCCCCGATTGCCGGCTTGCAGTCGAAGCCGGTCCGGTTCCAAAACCTTTGCAAAAAGGATGAGATGGGACGTTTCCTGCTGCGGCTTGTCGGTTTGGAATAACCTCCCATGTCCCTGTTTGTCATTGCTGACCTGCATCTTTCCCTTGGATGCAATAAACCCATGGACGTGTTTTCCGGATGGGAAGGGTATGTGTCGAAACTGGAGAAAAACTGGACCCGTCTTGTCAAAGAACAGGATACGGTAGTGGTCGCCGGGGACATTTCCTGGGCGATGCGTCTGGAAGAAACCTACGAGGATTTCCGGTTTATCCATTCCCTGCCCGGACAGAAAATTTTTCTGCGCGGCAACCACGATTACTGGTGGTCCACCCGTGCCAAAATCGAAAACTATTTGGCTGAAAATGGGTTTGATTCTATCCGCCTGCTGCACAACGACGCCCACTTGGTGGAAGGATATGCCGTTTGCGGAACGCGCGGCTGGCTGTATAATGCGGAAAAACCAGAGGATCTGCGTATTGTATCCCGCGAGGTAGGACGCATGAGGGCTTCGCTGCAAGCCGCTAGAACCGCCTGGCCCCGCGCCGTCCCCATAGTTTTTCTGCATTATCCGCCGGTATATGGGGAAATGGCTTGCGAAGGGATTTTGCAGGTGTTGGAGAAATACGGCGTAAAGGACTGCTATTTTGGCCATATCCATGGGAACCAGGCATCCCGGCGGGCCATTGTGGGCGATTACCACGGGATCCGGATGCATTTGATTTCCTGTGATTATGTGCAGTTTACCCCAGTGCTTGTCCGGTGAAAATCCAAAAAAATGGGGTAGCATCCGGATGGGATCTATGATATAATGGATAAAATAAGGGCGGGTTTTTGATCCCCGGGTTTGCCTGTGTTGTGAAAAGGGTCGCCCGCCCGCCGAAAAATTTAATATTGCGAAGGCATTCGCAGGAGGAAGAAAAACATGAATTTGAAGTCTTGCAACAATGTGGCAACCAACCGTTATCAATTAGAAGTAGAAGTGGACGCGCAGGAATTTGAGGATGCCGTACAGCGCGCGTATTTAAAAGATAAAAACCGCATTACCCTGCCGGGTTTCCGTAAAGGGAAGGCTCCCAGAGCATTTATTGAAAAGTATTATGGGGAAAAGGTTTTTTACGAGGACGCCATTAACTCCCTTTACCCCGTCGCATTGGAAGATGCAGTCAAGGAAGCCGGGCTGGAGATGATAGAAGACAAAGTGGATCTCGATATCGTCACCGCCGACAAGAAAGACGGCTTGGTATTTAAGGCCACGATCACCACCAAGCCGGAAGTGGAGATCAGCGGCTATAAGGGCCTGAAGGTCACGCCAAAGAGCACCGAAGTCACCGAGGAGGATGTCGATCAGAAGGTGAAAGAGCTGCTTGACCGTCACTCCCGTATGGTAACTACGGATCGCGGCGCCGAAAACGACGACATTGTCGTTATGGATTTTGAAGGCTTTGTGGACGGCAAGGCGTTTGAGGGCGGCAAGGCTGAAAACTACAGCCTGACCCTGGGCACAAAGGTATTTATCCCTGGCTTTGAGGATCAGCTGATTGGCCATAAGGCCGGCGACGACGTGGATGTGGAAGTCACATTCCCCGAAAATTACCATGCGCAGGAGCTGGCGGGGCATCCGGCAGTATTCAAGGTGCATATCCATGAGGTAAAGGGGAAGGAGATGCCTGAGTTCGACGACGAGTTCGTCAAGGATATCAGCGAGTTTGACAGCGTTGAGGAACTGCGCGCAGATATCCGCAAGCGTTTGGAAGAGCAAAAAGCCCATCAGGTTGCGGATGATATCGACAACCAGCTCATGGAGCAGGTAAACGATCTGCTCGAAGGGGAAATCCCTGAGGCTATGTATGAAAAACAGGTGGATTCTGAAATCCGCGCGTTCAATTTCCGTCTGCAAAACCAGGGGCTGCGGTTTGAGACCTACATGCAGCTGACCGGCCAAACCCCTGAGGCGCTGCGTGCCGGCTTCCGCAAGCAGGCGGAACGCCAGGTGAAGATCCGTCTGGCGCTGGAGAAAATTGCCCAGCTCGAAAACCTGACCGCTTCGGATGAGGAAGTGGAGGAGGAATTTGAAAACCTGTCCAAAATGTATAAGCAGGATGTGGAAAAGATTAAGGCCGTGATTTCGCGCGAAGGGCAGGTAAAGGATATCCTGGCCCGCAAGGCGATGAACCTGGTCCGTGATAACGCCGTAAAGGTGGAAGCGGAAGCCGCTGAATAATCTGGTTTTTCCCGGCCTATACTGAAAAGGGCTGGCGAAACTGCATATCTTCCTGTTTTGGCGGGGAACTCAAACCATCTGCCCGGCTCCACGCGGCTGGGCAGGTGGGTTGCTGTTACATGAATTTACGCAGCGCGTGGAGAAATGGTGGTTGCAATGAGTAGTTTAGTGCCTTATGTGATCGAGCAGACAAACCGCGGGGAGCGTTCCTATGATATTTTTTCCCGTTTGCTCAACGACCGGATTGTCATGCTCACCGACGAAGTCAACAATACCACGGCCAGTCTGGTTGTGGCCCAGCTTCTCTATCTGGAAGGGCAGGATCCTTCCAAGGATATCAGCCTGTACATCAACAGCCCCGGCGGTTCTGTGACGGCAGGCATGTCGATTTACGATACGATGCAGTATATCAAATGCGATGTGTCGACTATCTGCATGGGCATGGCTGCCAGCATGGGCGCGTTTTTGCTCGCTGCCGGCGCCAAGGGCAAACGTCTCACCCTGCCCAACAGCACCATTATGATCCATCAGCCAAGCGGCGGCGCCCAGGGCCAGGCGACGGATATTATGATCCATGCGGATTATATTATCAGCACCAAAAAACGCCTCAACCAGATTTTGGCCGAGCGGACCGGCCAGCCCGTGGAGATTGTGTCGCGCGATACCGAGCGGGATAATTTTATGGATGCCGAAGCCGCTTTGGCGTATGGGCTGGTGGATCGGATCATCACCGAGCGGTAACATAGAAGAAAATACAGGAAAGTGACTAAGAAAGGCGTGAAATCGAAACATGGCAAGTCATGACGAAACGAAAGAACGCAATATTTGCTGTTCTTTCTGCGGGAAGTCTCAGGAAGCAGTGCGCCGCCTGATTGCTGGCCCTGGTGTGTATATCTGCGACGAGTGCGTGGATCTTTGTCTTTCCATTTTGGAGGACGAATTCCCTATGGCGGAAACCAGGCACGCCGAGGACGCTGGGTTTTCCGTGCTGCTCAAGCCGAAGGAAATCAAGGATTTGCTCGACGAATACGTCATTGGGCAGGACGAAGCCAAGGTCACGCTGTCCGTTGCAGTGTATAACCATTACAAGCGGATTTATTACGGCGTGGACGACGTCGAAATTAATAAGAGCAATATCCTGCTGCTGGGCAGCACCGGTGTGGGCAAAACCCTGCTCGCCCAGACACTGGCCCGCCTGCTGGATGTTCCTTTTGCGATTGCCGATGCCACTACGCTGACCGAAGCCGGTTATGTGGGCGAAGACGTGGAAAATATCCTTCTGCGCCTGATCCAAGCTGCAGATTATGATATTGAACGGGCCGAGAGAGGGATCATCTATGTGGATGAGATCGATAAGATCGCCCGCAAGTCCGAAAACCCGTCGATTACCCGCGATGTGAGCGGCGAAGGCGTACAGCAGGCCCTGCTCAAAATCCTGGAGGGCACCATTTCCAACGTGCCCCCGCAGGGTGGGCGCAAGCATCCCCAGCAGGAATTCTTGCAGATTGATACCAAAAATATCCTGTTCATCTGCGGCGGTGCGTTCGACGGGCTGGAAAAAATCATTGAAAAGCGTACCGCCAACTCCACCATAGGCTTTGGCGGGGAATTGCAGCATCCTGAAGAGAAGGATCAGACCCAGTGGTTCAGCCAGGTGACCCCGCATGATTTGGTCAAGTTTGGCCTGATCCCCGAGCTGGTGGGACGTATGCCGGTGATTACCGCACTGAACAGCTTGGATGAAACTGCGTTGGTACGGATCCTCACCGAGCCCAAAAACTGCCTGGTTAACCAGTATAAAAAACTGTTCCAGCTGGATAAGGTGGAACTGGAATTCCAGCCCGAAGCGTTGCGGGCGATTGCCAAAAAGACCTTGGAACGGAAAACCGGCGCCCGTGGGCTGCGTTCCATTATGGAGGAAATTTTGTCCTCGGTGATGTACGATGTGCCGTCGGATTATACGGTGGAGAAAGTCGTGATTACGCCCGAGACCGTTTCCGGTGAGGGAAAACCGGAGATCCTTCGCAATCCGGAGCGCAAACCGGTGCAGATCCGGCTGAACCATGCCCATTTGCCAGCGCCGGGACGGGGTAAGAATACCGCTTCTTAACAAATATTCTGGCTGTTGCAGCAGGGTTTTGCACCCTGCTTTGCGGCAGCTTTTTTCTCCAGAAAATTTCGACAAATTCGCACGGAATTTTCTGCTGGCAGGCTTATGACGATTTTGCCGAAGGGAGGATGATTGGATGACGGACATTATCATAGAACAAAACGATACAATCAGCGAGGCAATCCATTTACCGGTGATTGCCCTGCGGGGGTTAGTCATTTTCCCCGGGGTTTCGATCCAGTTCGATGTGGGACGGAAAAAATCCATGCTGGCGATCAATGCCGCCATGGAACGGGGACAGAAGATTTTTTTGGCTGCCCAGAGGGATCTGGAGGATAACGAACCGGATTACGATCAGATGTATCATATGGGTGTGATTGCCCACATTAAACAGGTATTCCGCCACTCGGAAGATGGATTCCGTTTGCTGGTGGAGGGCTTGTACCGGGCTACCTTGCTGGATTTGGTGCAGGAATCCCCCTTTTTGATCGGCTGCATCCAGGTGGAAGGTACCAAAGACGTACGTCACACTCCCCGGGTAGAAGCTTTGATGCGCCGTACACAGGATCTGTTCGACCAATATACTCAAAATTATAAGCATGTGCCGCCGGATATTATCGTGAATGTCATGCGGCAGAAAAGTGCGGGCCGTCTGGCCGATTTCATTGCCTCCAATCTTTCGCTGGACTATGAGGACAAGCAGGTGGTGCTCGAAGAACTGCACCCGGTGCGCCGTCTCGAAAAGCTGATTGCGATTTTGGAACAGGAAATCAAGGTGCTCGAGATTGAAAACGAGATTACCACCAAAGCCAGGGAACAGATGGATCAAAGCCAGCGGGAATATTATCTGCGGGAGCAAATGAAAGCCATCGCGTTCGAGCTGGGGGAGGATGAATCGCCGCAGGACGAGGCGGACGAGTTCCGGGAAAAAATCTTGCAGCTCCAGTTGCCGGAGCTGCAAACCGAAAAACTCCTCAAGGAGTGCAGCCGCCTGGCCAGGATGTCTTCCAGTTCCCACGAGTACGGTGTGCTGCGCAACTATATTGAAACGTGCGTGGATTTGCCATGGAATACGTCCAGCAAGGTCAATTTGGATTTGGCCAAGGCCGAGCGGGTGCTGACCAGGGAACACTATGGCCTGGAAAAGGTGAAGGAGCAGATTTTGGAATCCCTGGCGGTGCGCAAGCTCGCTCCGGATTCCCACGGGCAGATCATCTGTCTGGTGGGGCCTCCCGGCGTCGGGAAAACTTCGGTAGCCCGTTCCATTGCCAAGGCCATCGGCGTCAAATATGTGCGGATTTCTTTGGGCGGCCTGCGTGACGAGGCGGAAATCGTCGGTCACCGCAAGACGTATGTCGGTGCGATGCCGGGCCGGATTATTGCCGCCATCAAGCAGGCGGGAACCAATAACCCTTTGATTTTGCTCGATGAGATCGATAAGCTGTGCCGGGATTTCCGCGGGGATCCGGCATCGGCGCTGCTGGAAGTACTCGATCCGGAGCAAAACGCTACGTTCCACGATCACTATATCGATATGCCGTTCGATTTGAGCAAGGTGCTGTTTTTCACGACGGCCAACGATATCAGTACGATTCCGGCCCCCTTGCGTGACCGTATGGACGTGATCTCCCTCTCCAGTTACACCCATGAGGAAAAATTCCAGATTGCGGTGAAACATCTGATTCCCAAGCAGATCAAAAAGCACGGCATGACTGCCAAACAGCTCAAAATCCAAAAGGCGGCCGTGCGGGATATTATCGACGGGTATACCAAGGAAGCCGGGGTGCGCGGTCTGGAGCGGAGCATCGCGAAGATTTGCCGCAAAGCGGCCCGTGTCCTGGTGGAGGATCCGGAAGCCGTAATTTCGGTGACCCCGCAAAATCTGGAGGAATATCTGGGTCCCCGGAAGTATCACCGGGATACGGTTTCCAAAACCAATCAGGTAGGTTTGGTCAACGGGTTGGCCTGGACCAGCGTGGGCGGGGAAATTCTCCCGATAGAAGTTGCGGTAATGAAGGGCAGCGGCAAGCTGGAGCTGACCGGCAACCTGGGAAACGTCATGAAAGAATCCGCGCGTGCGGCTGTGAGCTGTGTGCGTATGCGGACAGATATCCTGGGGCTTCCGGCCAATTTTCACACTTCCATGGATATCCATATCCATGTGCCGGAAGGAGCCATCCCCAAAGACGGTCCTTCCGCGGGTATTGCCATGGCCACGGCGATTACGTCGGCATTATCTGAAATCCCGGTGCGCTGCGATGTGGCGATGACGGGGGAAATTACCCTGCAAGGCCGGGTGCTTCCCATTGGCGGACTCAAAGAAAAAACCATGGCCGCATACCGGGCAGGGATCAAGACGGTGATTATTCCTGCCGACAACGAGCCGGATCTGGCGGAAATCGACCAGGTGGTCAAGGATGGGATCGAATTTCATCCGGTGAGCAAATTGGACGAGGTGTTGCGTCTGGCGTTGGTGGAAATGCCCAAACCGGCGCCGCTGGCCCCGCAAAAGGACGCGATGCCGCTGCTCTCGCCGGAACAGGCTGTGCCTGCGGCGGATTCGGTTTCCCAGTAAGAAAGGCGGGAGAAGATTGGTAAAGATTGAAGACGCCCGGTTTGAATTTGCGGCTGGCCGTCCGGATCAGCTTCCGCCCTCGGATCTGCCGGAAATTGTCTTTTCGGGCAAATCCAATGTAGGGAAGTCTTCCCTCATCAATGCGCTCCTTCGCAGGAAGTCGCTAGCCCGTGTCAGCGCCACGCCCGGCAAAACCGGTACCATTAATTTTTATCATGTGGGTGCTGTCCGGCTGGTGGATTTGCCCGGCTACGGCTATGCCAAGGTTTCCCATACCGAAAAAAAACGGTGGGCGGAACTGGTGGAAGGGTATTTGGGTTCGGCGCGCCATATTCGTCTGCTGGTGCAGCTTCTGGATATCCGGCATCCCCCTACCGAAAACGATCGGCAGATGGTCGGGTTTTTGATGCAGTCGGGGTTTCCGTTCCTGCTGGTCGCAACGAAGGCGGATAAGCTGAAAAAATCCCAGCGGGAGAATCAGCTTGCGATGCTTGCGGATACCTTCCAGCAGAATGAAGGAGTGAGGATACCGATCCTCCCGTTTTCCTCGGTCAGCGGGGAAGGCGTGGAGGAACTGCGGCGAATGATCGTATCCATTGGGGAGGATGCAGCCATACAAGAAGAACCAGCAAAATAAAAGCGGGCCCGCGCAAAAACGGACAAGCTGCTGCGCGGGCGGGAAAGGGATGGAATAACGCATATGTTTGTTTCCGATTGCCTGGGGGTGAATGACCAGGGGCATTTGACGATTGGCGGATGCGACACACTGAAGCTGGCCGAGACGTTCGGCACGCCGTTGTATGTGATGGACGAGGAGCAGATCCGCCGTAACTGCCGGCAGTACCGTGCATCGATTGAAACCTGCTACCAGGGACGGGGATTGGCACTGTACGCGAGCAAGGCATTCAGCTGCAAGGAGATCTGCCGGATTGTCCGGGAAGAGGGGCTGGGGCTGGATGTGGTTTCCGGTGGGGAGCTGTATACAGCGATACAGGCTGGGTTTCCCGCTGAGCGGATTCATTTTCACGGCAACAATAAGACCCCGCAAGAGTTAGAGATGGCTCTGGATGCTGGGGTAGGACGGTTTGTGGTGGATAATGATACAGAAATGGAATGCCTGGATCGCCTGGCTGGGCAGAAGGGGAAGGTTGCCGGGATTGCGCTGCGGATTAAACCTGGCGTGGAGGCCCATACGCACGAGTGCATCCAGACCGGGCAAAACGATTCCAAGTTTGGCTTTACTCTGGAAAATGGAGAGGCGTTTGCGGCAATCCGGGCAGTGCAGGACGCCCCGAACCTGTGCCTGAAAGAACTGCACAGCCATATCGGTTCCCAGATTTTTGAGGTGGAGCCGTTCCTCCTGGCGACGGAGAAAATCCTCGGCCTGATGACCCGGGCGAAGCGCGAGCTGGGGATGGATATCCCGGAGCTCAACCTGGGCGGCGGCTTTGGGATCCAATATGTGCCGGCCGATCAACCGGTGCCGATTGGTGCGTACATGGAAAAAATTTCCCAGGTGATCGCGGAAAAATGCCGCGAATGGGGGCTGGATACCCCGTACATTTATATGGAGCCTGGGCGCTCGATTGTTGGGCAGGCCGGGATTACCCTGTACCGCGTGGGATCGGTCAAGACAACCCCCGCGCAGGATAAGGAAACCGGCGATACTACCCGCACATATGTTTCTGTAGACGGGGGTATGACCGATAATCCCCGGTATGCCCTGTACCAGTCGGAATATACGGTAGTAGCGGCGCAGCGGGCGGCGGATCCCGCTGCGGAACGGGTTACTATTGCGGGGCGGTGCTGCGAGAGCGGGGATCTGATCCAGAAGAATATCCTCCTCCAAAAGGTAAGCCCCGGCGACGTGCTGGCGGTGCTTTCCACCGGTGCGTACAATTATTCCATGGCTTCCAATTACAACCGCATCCCCCGGCCGGCTGTGGTGATGGTTCGTAATGGCCAGCCCCGGATCGTCGTGCAGCGTGAATCGTATGAAGATTTGATCCGCAATGATATATAGAGAAATAGCCGTCCCGGTGGACGGCTGTTTTCTTATGGGGAAAGTTCGCTTTACTTTTACACTTTTCTATGCTAAACTGGAGGAAGAATCCAGATCCCGCAGGGAAAAGCTGCTTGGAAAGGAAGGATAGCTTTGAAT
>CAJFOO010000037.1 GCA_904397205.1 uncultured Clostridia bacterium | reverse complement strand
TGCATAGATAAACCCGAGTTTTTTCATGTCTGCTTCCTCCCTGTTTTTTGTTCTATATCGATTGGCAGCCTTCCTTCTGCAAAGCCGCCAAAGCCTGTTGGCATCCGTCAAACAGCTCCTCAATAATCTGTTTGACCGGTTTGATTTCTTTACAAAGGCCCGCTGCCTGCCCGGCCATCAGAGAACCATACTGCACGTCCCCTTCCAGGACCGCTTTGCGCAGCCCCCCAAGAGTATATGCCTCAAGTTCTTCCAATGTGGCGCCTTCTTTTTCCCGTTTGAGATATTCCCGGGCCATCTTATTTTTTAAGATCCGCACCGGGGCACCCGTTGTCCGGCCGGTTACGGTAGTATCCGTGTCGCCGGCCTTTAAAACCGCTTCCTTATAGTTTGTGTGGATGGGACATTCCTCAGAAACCAGCAGGCAAGTTCCCACTTGTACGCCCGATGCTCCCAGAGCAAACGCCGCCAGGACCTGCCGCCCGCAGGCAATGCCGCCTGCCGCTATAACGGGAATTTGCACCGCATCCACTACTTGAGGAACCAGGCACATGGTGGTCAGCTCCCCAACATGGCCGCCTGCTTCCGTTCCTTCTACGATCAGCGCATCTGCACCGGCCCGCTCCATGCGACGGGCCAAAGCCACAGAAGGGACGACTGGCAACACCCGTATGCCGGCTTCTTTCCAAGCGGGAAGGTACTTGCCCGGATTGCCTGCCCCTGTCGTTATGACGGGAACCTTTTCTTCCACCACAACCTGGGCTAATTGTTCTATATGCGGGTTCATCAGCATCAAGTTGACACCAAACGGCTTTTCCGTATGTGCCCGGCAGGTTCGGATTTGTTCCCGTAACTGCTCTGCGTCCATACTTCCGGAGGCAATTAACCCCAATGCTCCGGCATTGGATACGGCAGCGGCAAATTCCCCGGTTGCAATATTGGCCATTCCGCCCTGGATCAGGGGGTACCGGATTCCTAATAGTTCCTGAATCTTCATAAATCCTCCCAAAAACCACATGTATTACAATGTGCTGCAATCCCCAATACAACGGAATTTTTTATACCGCTGTTCTACAATCGCTCGTTCGCTCATTTTTCCCAAAGCCGAAAGCTCTGCTTTCAACAAGGCGCGGATTTGTTCATACACAACATCCGCACGATCGCAAAGATCCCCTACCGGCTCTTTAATAATATGATCGATGACTCCCAGTTCGAGCAGATCTGCCGCTGTCAGCTTCATAATTTCGCTGGCTTCTTTGGCGCGGCTGCTGTCTTTCCACAAAATCGAAGCGAAGCCTTCCGGCGATAAAATCGAATAGATCGAATTTTCCAGCATCCAAACCTGATTGGCTACTGCCAGACCCAGTGCACCACCACTGCCTGCTTCGCCGACAATGATAGCGATGACGGGGACGGTTAAGACACTCATTTCCTGTAAATTTCTGGCGATGGCTTCACCCTGCCCATGCTCTTCCGCTTCGATTCCCGGATAGGCGCCGGAGGTATCGATCAAGGTGATAATAGGACGATGAAATTTTTCTGCCTGTTTCATAATCCGCAATGCCTTGCGATACCCCTCCGGGTTGGCCATGCCGAAATTGCAGCGCAGATTTTCCTCCAGATTCTTTCCCTTCTGCGTCCCTAACACGGTTACGGCATGCCCGCAAAAGGTGGCAATCCCGCCAACGATCGCTTCGTCATTGCCGTAAAGCCGATCCCCTTTCTGTTCAAAAAAGTTTTCAAACAGGTTGGCAATATATTCCCGCACATTGGGCCGTGTGGATTTACGGGCTAAATATACCCGGTCGTAGCTGGTCAGATTTTCATATGCACAGGCCAGTACTTTCTGTTTGGCCTTTTCCAACTCCTCACGGATATTTTGGGTATCCAAATTCGATCCGTTTAATCGGGACAGCTTTTCGATTTCTGCATCCAGCTCCCGGACTTTCGCTTCCGCTTCCTGCAGTGCCGTCATACCAGTGTCCCCTCCTTCGAGTGCAGCTTGAGCAGCAAGGCCAAGGTCGATCGCATATCTTTGCGATGCACAATTTGATCGACAAACCCATGCTCCTCCTGGAATTCCGCCAACTGGAATCCCTCCGGCAATTTCTGTTTGATGGTCTGCTCAATGACGCGCGGACCCGTAAACCCAATTAATGCCCGCGGTTCTGCCAGCGTAATGTCTCCTAGGGAGGCAAAGCTGGCCGTTACGCCGCCCGTAGTGGGGTGGGTCAAATAAGAGATATACAGCAATCCCGCCGCGTGATGCCGGGCAATTGCACCGCTGGTTTTTGCCATCTGCATCAGGGCAATAATCCCTTCCTGCATCCGTGCTCCCCCGGATGCGCAAAAGAAAATCAACGGCAAACTCTTTCCCGTAGCCAATTCCACGGCGCGGGTGATTTTTTCTCCCACGACGCTTCCCATACTCGCCATCATAAACCGGCTGTCCATTACGGCGATCACCGCTTTTCGCCCTTCAATCTTTCCAATCCCTGTGACAACGGCATCGTTTAGGCCAGTGGCTTTCTCTAAATGATACAGTTTTTGGTTATAGTTTGGAAAACCCAAGGCATTTTTGGTCTTTAATTTATTGTTGATTTCGCGGAAGCTGTCCGGATCGACCACCATCTCAATGCGCTCCCAAGCCGTAATTTTCATATGATGCCCGCATTCCGGGCACACATAATAATTCGCTTTGACATGCTGGCTCAAGAGATCCTTCTGGCAATCGGGACATTTGGTATACAACCCTTCCGGGATCTGATTGATTTTTACCGTCTCTTTGGCTTTGGGAAGCAGGGCTTTGAAGAGACTGAGTTTTTCTTTGCGCTCTCTAAATAAATCTTCCATCGATTATTTCACCAGCTTTTCCAAATTCTTCTCCATAAAGCTCGTATCAAAATTGCCGGAAAGAAAATCTTTATGATGCAGAATCATATAATGCAAATCCATATTGGTATCGATTCCCTGCACAATCATTTCTTCCAGCGCCCGACGCATCCGGGCAATGGTTTCTTCGCGGGTCGCTCCATGGACGATTACCTTGGCAATCATCGAATCATAACAGGAAGGGATCGGATACCCCTGGTATAAAGCGGTATCCACTCGTACCCCAAAACCGCCCGGCATATGCAGACCCTTTACCACACCGGGACAGGGACGGAAATTTTCCTGCGGGTTTTCCGCGTTGATCCGGCATTCCAAAGCATGGCCCCAGAACTTCACATCCTCCTGATGGAAGGACAGCGGTCTTCCTTCTGCTACCGTAATCTGTTCCTTGATGAGATCGATGCCGGTAATCATCTCGGTAACGGGATGTTCCACTTGAATCCGGGTATTCATTTCTATAAAATAATATTGATGTTGTTTGCTGTCTAATACAAATTCAATGGTTCCGGCATTTTCATACCCCGCGGCTTTTGCTGCCCGTACAGCATCCTTCCCCATTTTTTCCCGCAGTTCCGGGGTGAGGACGGCAGACGGCGCTTCCTCTATCATTTTCTGGTTGCGGCGCTGGATAGAACAATCCCGTTCGCCCAGATGCACGACATTGCCAAAGCGGTCCGCCATGATCTGGAATTCAATGTGCTTGGGGTTTTCAATCAGTTTTTCCACATAGACGTCATCGTCTCCAAAGCAGCTTTTTGCTTCGCTTCTGGCGGACAAATAGGCGTTTTCGAGTTCTTCCGGGGAAAATGCCTTGCGCATTCCCCGGCCGCCACCGCCTGCGGAAGCTTTGATCAAAACCGGGTAGCCGATTTCTTCCGCTACCGTTTGGGCTTCTTCCAACGTGCGGACGCTTCCATTGGACCCCGGTACTACAGGCACGCCGCTTTGCAGCATCAGTTCTCTGGCGGCGGATTTATTCCCCATTCGATCAATAACATCCCCGCTGGGACCGATGAATTTAATCCCGCAGGTTTCCACCAACCGGGCGAACGTCGCATTTTCCGATAAAAAACCAAACCCGGGGTGAATGGCATCACATCCCAGGGTTGTCGCCGCCGCCAAAATATTTTTCATGTTCAAATAGCTTTCGGAAGCCTTGGCAGGACCAATGCACACGGTTTCGTCCGCCCATTTGACGTGCAGGGCCGTCTCGTCCGCTTGGGAATACACCGCTACCGTCTCAATTCCCAACTCCTTGCAGGTGCGCAGGATACGCACAGCGATTTCTCCCCGGTTGGCAATCAAAATTTTTCGAAACATAACCCGGCCCCACCTCAGTTTTCCTTAATTAGCATGATGGTCTGGTCGTATTCAACCATCGCTGCATTATCCACCAGGATCCGGAGGATTTCACCGGAAACCGGAGCGGTAATTTCGTTCATCATTTTCATGGCTTCTACAATACAGAGGGTCTGGCCTTTTTTCACCATTTGTCCTACTTGCACATACGGGGCTGCTTCGGGGGAACTGGCCCGGTAGAACGTACCGACAACCGGGGATTTTACTGGGGTTCCGATAGGGCAGGCATCCGGATCCTCTGGCTGCGGCTCGCTAGCGGGCAAAGGGGTGGGACCAGCTGGCGGAATCCCGGGCAGAACTGCTGGGGATGGAGTTAGCATAACCTCTTTGGGGGAGCCTTCCTTCTCCAGCTTCAGGGCTGTGTCACCAATTTGTAAGGATAATTTGTGGATACCAGATGCATCAAATTCCCGCATCAGTTCTTTCAGTTCCTCTAAATTCATAGGCAATAACTCCTTTTATGTCCAACATTTCCGGTTTTCCACTCTGATATCTGAGAGAAACCGTGCTGGCAGAAAATGACAGACTTACTTTTTTATTATAATAGATTTTGCGGACAAAGTAAACAGATAAGACGGAAAAAATTCCCGTCTTTCCTTTGTATCTTCACCACATCACAAAAAGATAGCAAGAAGCATTATACCATTTCAGGGGATTTTTTTCAATATCCGGCAAACAAACCCCCATGCTGCATAAATGCGGGAGTGTTCAAAAACCGAAAGTGGTTTTCTTGCCGTAAGGGGATTGCAAAATAAAAAACACAGAGAAAATCCTCCGTGTTTTTGTATAGAACAAAACTCTTTCCCATTTTACCGGCCGGTTTTGGCCTCTCTTTACGATAGACGCTTTTTATACAGAACGGATTACCCGGCAAGGGTTCCCTACCGCCACAACATTTGCCGGAATATCCTTCACCACTACGCTTCCCGCCCCAATGACAGCATTTTCCCCAATGGTCACTCCCGGCAGAAGGATGCTTCCTCCCCCTATCCACACATTATTCCCTATTGTGATGGGCTTGGCGGCTTCCAGGCCTTGGCGGCGCAGCTGTGGATCTAAAGGGTGGCCTACTGTATATATCCCGACCTGAGGCCCTAAAAGGACATGGTCGCCTATTGTGACTTTTCCGCAGTCCAATATGACACAGCCACTGTTGGCGTAAAAAGATTTTCCCGCATGGATATTCCACCCATAATCGCAAGAAAAGGGAGGTTCTATCCATGCATTTTCCCCCAGGCTGCCGAACAATCTTTGCAGCAGCTGCCGTTTTTCTTCTACTTGGGAAGGCCGGTATTGATGAAAGTCAAATAGAAGCTCTTTTGCCGCCAGGTTTTGTTTTTTCAGTTCCGCGTCGGAAGGAAGATACCATTCCCCCCGCTCCATTTTTTCCCGCTCGCTGTTTCCCATCTTAATTGTACACCTTTCCGGCTTGGGGCGTAATGCCTTGATAAGCCAATAATTCGCTCACCGTAACCATGTCGTATCCCATTTCCCTCAGTTTGGGGATCAAGGTTTCGCAGGCATCCGCCGTTGTGGCGTGCAAATCATGCATTAAAACAATCGCGCCATCATGGGCGGAACGAAGGACATTTTCCACCGTTTTTTCTGCATTGCGGGTTTTCCAGTCGAGAGTATCCACATCCCATAGGATCAACGGGAAGGGGGAAGCATTTTTCACCGCTGCGCTGACCGATCCATACGGAGGACGTAACAGTTTCGGTTCTGTCGGGACCAATGCGCGGATCAAACGGTTGGTTTCTGTCAACTCATATTGCAGTGTCGATCCGTTCAGTTTAGTCAAATCAAAATGGCTGTAAGTATGGCTGGCAATTTCACTTCCGGATTCATAGACTTTTTTCACTGTATCCGGATAGGTATTTATGCGGTTTCCCACCATAAAAAAAGTCGCTTTGGCATCATTTTCCTGCAAGACTTTCAAAATCCGTTCGGTGGTTTTCCCATTTGGCCCGTCGTCAAAGGTCAGGGCAATCTTTTTTCTTCCATCCGGTTCTGGGGCGGGCTCAGGCTCGCTGCTAACTGCCGGAGCCTCCAGTTTTGGGAGCTCGTGGCTGGGAGAAAGCGCCGTGCTTTCCGGTTCTTCCAGTGCGGAAACCGTTGCCTCAGCCGATGCAGCAAACATGGGGGTGGAATCTGTCTCACTGCCGGATACACCTGAGGATCCGCAGCCTGCCAAGGCAAAACCAAGCCCGCCCAGTATCAGCAGCCCCAAAAATCCATTTTTTATCCAGCTATACAAGCTGTTTTTTCTTTTTTTCATCATGTTTCCCTTTGGCTCCCTGTGAAAAGCAGTGAGCCCCTTTCTTTACGTTAAGTTTTGGAACCGGTTTCCTTCCTCCTTATTATAGCATCCTTATTTTTTACGGCAAGAATTGTTACAAAAAATATATACTACAATATTGTTAAACTCTTTGCAGGTTTGAAAAAAATTCCGGCGGCTTCTTTATTCTTTTTTTACTATTAAAGAGGTACTGGAAGGGGCTTGTGTTTTTTGTTGATTTTTTCCTCAATTATGATAAAATAAATATGAATAGATTGAAAAAATTGCGCTTGGATAAGGAAGGAGGCTTTCTATGCCCACAATCCACCTGACAGAAACCGTTTTAAGAGACGCAAACCAATCCCTTTTGGCCACCCGTCTCCCTCTGCGGCAATTTGAAGCGGTTCTGGAAACCATCGATCAGGCAGGATATTACTCTGTCGAATGTTGGGGAGGCGCTACGTTCGACACTTGCCTACGGTATCTTGATGAGGATCCTTGGGAGCGGCTGCGGATTCTGCGCAAAAAGATGCCCCGCTCCCGCCTGCAAATGCTGCTGCGCGGGCAGAATATCCTGGGATATTCCCATTATCCCGACGATGTGGTACGGAAGTTTGTGGAATATTCCGTAAAAAATGGAATAGATATTATCCGGATTTTTGATGCCCTCAACGATATGCGCAATATCCAGGTGGCGGTAGAAGAAACCCTCCGGCAGGGAGCCCATGCTTCCGGCGCCATTTGCTATACGATCAGCCCGGTACATACCCTGGAGAATTATGTGGGCCTCGCGTTGGAACTGGAAAAAATGGGGGTCAACTCCATTTGTATTAAGGATATGGCCGGTATCCTCAGCCCGTTTACTGCGTATCAGCTGGTCAAGCGCATTAAGGAATCCGTGAATCTCCCGGTGATTGTCCACACGCATTGTACCACGGGTTTGGCTATGATGACCTGCCTGAAAGCGGCGGAAGCCGGCGCCGATGTGATTGATACGGCGGTATCCTGTCTCTCTGGGGGGACGTCACAGCCCTCTACCGAAACCCTGCTGTACGCCTTGCGCGAATGGGGGTTTGATGTTCCGGTCCATGACAAGATTGTGAAAAAAATCAACGACTTTTTTAAACCGATCCGCAATCAATTTTTGGAAGACGGAGGCTTGAATCCCAAAGTCCTTTTTACGGATGCCGATGCGCTTTCGTATCAGGTGCCGGGAGGGATGCTTTCCAATCTGATTGCCCAGCTCAAGACCCAACATGCCCTGGATCGCTTTGAAGAAGTTCTCCAAGAAATCCCTCAGGTACGCAAAGATCTGGGCTATCCCCCGTTGGTTACCCCTATGAGCCAGATGGTCGGTGTACAGGCAGCCGCCAACGTTTTATTAGGAGAACGGTATAAAAGCATCAGTAAGGAAGTCAAGGCCTATCTGCGCGGGGAATACGGCACAGCCCCTGCCCCGCTGAATCCCGATCTGCAAAAGAAAGCACTGGGCGATGAGGCGCCGCTCACAGGGCGGTATGCAGATACCCTTCCGCCAGCCTTTGAGAAAACCAAGCAGGAACTCCAGGGGATAGCGCGCAGCGAAGAGGACGTCCTGTCATATTTGGCATTCCCGCAGGTAGCCGGCAAGTTTTTTGAAACGCGTCGGCAGCGGGAAGAAAATATCTGTCCGTATTCGATCCTCCGGGTAGAAGAAAAGGAGGATCGGTAAATGGGTATTGGTACTGCTCTCTTGATATCCCTCGTCGGGCTTGCACTGGTTTTCGCAGTCCTCATTGTTCTGGGATTGTTTATCAAAGCCATTTCCGCCGTGATATCCCGCATAGAAAAGACCTCTCCTTCTCCCTCAGTGAAATCCGTTTCCCCGCCTTCCCCCAGTTTGCCGTCTTCCATCCCCGAAGGCTGGGAGATAGCTCCAACCGCTGAAGGAGAAGTCAAGCTGTATAATGTAGACGATAAAACGGCTGCGATGCTGATGGCCATTGTAGCGGATGATCTGGGAGTACCGCTCGCGGAACTCAAATTCCTCTCCATCCGGGAAGTGACAAATCCCTCAAGCGACTGCGGAAAGGATGATTTGAATTGAAATATTTGGTATCCCTGCGAGGAAAAACATATGAAATTGAAGTGGAGAGAGGAGAAGCTGCATTAATCCGGGTAACGGATTCTCCTGCTCCCACCTCGTCCCCTGCTTCTCCGCCTCCTCCGGCACAGACGGCCGCTGCATCCCCGGCATCACCTCCGTCCGTACCAGGGGAACCCGTTGCCGCCCCGCTTTCCGGTTCCATTGTGAGCATAAAAAAGCAAGCCGGCCAATCGGTAAAGAAAGGGGATTTGCTCGTGATTATCGAGGCGATGAAAATGGAAAACGAGGTGTTTTCCCCGTTCAGCGGGACGGTTTCGAAGATTCCGGTAACGGAAGGGACGGGAGTGAATATCGGGGATCCTCTGCTTTATCTGGTGAAGGAGGGGGATTCTTAATGGCGGATGCGATGTATCAGCTATGGCTTTCTTCCGGGTTTGCCTCCATAACCTGGCAGCAGGCGGTGATGCTGGGGATCTCTCTTATCCTGTTGTACCTGGGGATTTTCCGTAAGTATGAACCCCTCCTGATGGTCCCGATTGCTTTTGGGATCCTGCTTGCCAACCTGCCTGCCACAGGGCTTACGGAGGAAGGCGGCTTGGTGTATTATCTGTCGCAAGGGGTAAATCTTGGGATCTATCCCTCCCTGATTTTCCTTGGAGTAGGCGCCATGACGGATTTTGGCCCCCTGTTGGCCAATCCCAGCAGTCTGTTGCTGGGTGCGGCGGCACAGCTTGGGATTTATGCCGCATTTGTTTTGGCGATCCTGATGGGGTTTTCCCCCGAAGAAGCCGCCAGTATTGGGATTGTCGGCGGGGCAGACGGACCGACGGCTATTTTCCTGACGAATGCTTTGGCCCCTCATCTGCTCTCTGCCATTGCCGTGGCGGCTTACTCCTATATGGCATTGATCCCCATGATCCAGCCGCCGCTGATGCGCCTGATAACGTCTTCCAAGGAACGGCAAATTGAAATGAAGCAGCTGCGGACAGTCAGCAAAAAAGAAAAGATCGTTTTCCCGATTGTGGTTACGATCTTTGTATGCCTGCTGCTCCCTTCTGTGGCCCCCTTGATTGGGATGCTGATGCTGGGCAACCTGCTGCGGGAATGCGGGGTAACGGATCGCCTTTCCGATACCGTGCAAAACGCTTTGATGAATATAGTCACGATTTTCCTGGGGATTTCTGTTGGCGCCAAGGCCGTGGGGGATACGTTTTTGCGCCCGGAAACCCTGCTGATTTTTGCTTTGGGACTGTTTGCGTTTGCCTTCAGCACAACCGGCGGCCTTTTGTTTGGAAAATTCATGTGTACTGTAACCAAAGGCAAAGTCAACCCGCTGATCGGATCGGCCGGCGTTTCTGCTGTGCCCATGGCGGCGCGGGTTGCCCAGTTGGAAGGCCAGCGTGCCAACCCGTCGAATTTCCTGCTGATGCATGCGATGGGTCCCAACGTCGCCGGGGTCATTGGTTCCTCTGTAGCGGCCGGGTTTTTGCTTTCTCTCTTTGG
>CAJFOO010000036.1 GCA_904397205.1 uncultured Clostridia bacterium | reverse complement strand
GGGCGGGGGCAAAGACTTCCGGGAACCATTCCCGTGCCGAGACAAAGGCATTCTGTGCGGTTTCGCCCAATCCGCACAGCGAAGCGTTCTGCATGATCATACACAGCCGGTCCATGGTGTCGAGGGTGGTGTCGCTGTGCTCCCCGCGCGCCACCGTTTCAAGTAAAATCTGCATATGGCTGTTGCCTTCCCGGCAGGGGGTACACTGCCCGCAGCTTTCGTGTGAGAAAAATCGCTGGGTGATGCGCAGAAAATCCAGGACGGAGGTGCGCTCATCCACGACCAGGACAGCGCCTGAGCCGACCCCTACCCCGGCTTTTTCCAAATCCTCGTAGGTATAGGGAGTATCGAGGATGGCCGGTCCGGCAATCCGGCCGGACGCCCCGCCGAGCTGGATCAGCCGGATGGAACGGTCCTCCGGCACGCCGCCGGCCAGATCGTAGATAATCTCCCGTAAGGTCACGCCGAACGGGATTTCAAACACGCCGGGGGATCGCACGTTGCCCGAGACGCTGATGAGCTTGGAGCCGACAGAATTCCCGGTGCCCCAGGTCTGGTAGCGTTTTTCCTCGTCGCACAGCAGATGGGGAGCCAGGCACAGGCTTTCGACGTTGTTCAGACAGGTGGGGCGTCCGAACAGGCCGCACTGCTTGATAAACGGGGGCTTGAGACGGGGCCGCCCGCCCTTTCCGGCCATGGATTCGACCAGGGCGGTGCCTTCGCCGCATACATATGCGCCTGCACCGGAATACAGGTGCAGATGGTAGGAGAAGCCTTTGCCCAGGATATTCTCCCCGAGGTACCCCTTTTGCTGTACCTGGGAGATGGCGTGCAGCAGGAGGGGGCGCAGATGGGAATATTCTTCGCGCAGGTAGATGTAGCCGTTTTCGGCCTCCATGGTGTAGCCGGCCAGGATCATGGCCTCCACCACCAGGAAGGGATCGTTTTCGAGCAGGGCGCGGTCTTTGAAGGTGCCGGGTTCGCCCTCGTCGGCGTTGCAGACAATGACCTTGTCCGGGCCGGGCACCTCGCGCGCCTGCCGCCACTTGCGGCCCATATCGTAGCCGGCCCCGCCCCGTCCCTTGACGTGCGCCTGGCTGATGATTTCGACGATGTCCTCGCGGGGGAGGCAGACGGCTTTTTTCAGGGCGGAAAACCCGCCGATGGATTCGTACGATGCCAGAGAACCCGTATCGTAGCGGCCGAAATTCCGGGTGATGAAACGGACGGTATGTTGTGGCATGGGGCTCCCTCCTTATTCGAGGCCGCGCAGGATTTCTTCCACCTGTTCGCGGCGGGTGATGGGACCGTAGACGGTCTGGTGGATGCGGATGGCCGGGGCGCGGTCGCATGCGCCGAAGCAGGGGACTTCTTCCAGACAGAAGCGGCCGTCGTAAGTGGCACGGCCGGGCTCTATGCCGAGGATCTCCTGGAGCATGGGGAGCAGGCCGCCGCCATGGCTTATCTGGCAGGCGATGCTGGAGCAGACCTGGATGGGATATTTGGCGCGGGGGGACTCGTGCAGCGCGGAAAAAAAGGAAATGACGTCGAATACCTGGGTGGGGGGCAGGTGCAGGCGTTCGGCTACGGCGTAAGCTGCCGGGCGGGGAAGGTAATGCAGCGGCACGGCCTGCTGGATTTCCAGCAGGATCTCCAGCAGGCGGCTTTGGTCGTACCGGTATTTGGTGATAATCGCTTCGATGTGCTGCAAAAGCTCGGGGGTGAGCTCGGATTTGGTTTCGGTCATGCGCAACGCTCCCTTTCTTGGCGCATCCTCAGACGCGGGATATATGGCTTTTAGCATACCATATTTCCGTAGTGCGCGTCAATCTTTGGGCAAATATTTCAAAAAAGGAAGCGCGGGTTTCCCAAACAAAGGAAGTTTTTGTTTTTTATTTTACATTCCCGGGAATTTGTGATATGATACTTTTGAGAAAACCAGCGGATCCGCGTTGGCGGCACGGCGGCCTGAAAAGAAGTCCCCGCCGGGATATTTTGTATCCCAAAAAGGAACAATACCTTTGCCGGCCGCGCGCCGCGGGGCCTGCGGAGAATGGATACGCAACCGAAGGAGGAATACGCGATGCCGATGAAGTTTCGTACGTTATACGCTCACCCGTCGGATTATCAAATTTGGCATTACATCAAAATTGCCGGGGTGCTGCTGCTGATTTTGCACGCGGTGTACCGGCACTATACCCGCCGGCGGATCGTCAAGCAGCTTAAGCATCTCAAAGAGCTCAAGAAAGCGGGCGTAACGGCGGATATGGATTAATCATCCAGGAAGCAGGGGGCGGGATTTCCCGTCCCCTGCTTCTGTTTGGCGGGGAGAAAACCGGACGGTTGTAAGATTTGGGCGATTTGTGATATAATAACCAGAAACGGCGCCTGCCTTTTCCTGCAAGGGACTCCCAAGCGGGGGCGCCGTGCGTGTACATGACAAAAAATAAAAAGGATCTAATTAAGAAAAGGGGCTGAAACATCGGCATGGAGCCATCCAAAAAACCAAGAGATAAAAAGAAATTCTGGAAGCCGCTGCTTTTCGCTGGGATCCCGGCGGCAGCAGCAGCCATTGTGCTGGCAATAGTGCTGCCTATCGTGCTGAACCGGCCGGAGCCGGAAGAGGTGACCTATCAGGAATTTTCCAGCCTGGTCGAGCAGGGACAGGTGGAACGGGTGGAATACACCGCCGGGGATCCCAAGCTGCCGTTCTACCGGGTGGACGACGAGACGGAATATGTGACCGACAACCCCAAGGTCGAAGGCTTTAAGGAGCGGATGCTGCTGGCCGGGGTTGAGTTTGAGGAAAAACCCACCTCGACTTTCTGGAACAGCTTGCTGTCTATTTTTCTGACATATCTGCCGTTCCTGTTTTTTGCCGTATTGCTCCTGCGGTTTTTGCCGGGGCGGGGCTTTTCGGTGGAGGCCGCTACCCGGCCCGATACCACCTTTGACGACGTGGCCGGCCTGGATGAAATCAAAGAGGATATGAAGGTCATTGCGGAAACCATTAAAAATCCCAAGCTCTGCCAGGAACTGGGCGCGCACATCACCAAGGGCGTGTTGCTCGAAGGGGAACCCGGCAACGGCAAAACGCTGTTTGCCCGTGCGCTGGCCGGGGAAACCGGGGTCAGTTTTTATTCGGTGAACGCGTCGGAATTTATTGAAATGTATGCGGGTCTGGGGGCAAGCCGGGTGCGCAAGCTGTTTAAGGAAGCCAAAGAACATGCGCCGTCGGTGGTGTTCATCGACGAACTCGACGCCATCGGCGCCAAGCGTGACGGCAGTACTGACGGCGCAGGACGGGAATATACCCAAAGCCTCAATGCGCTGCTTTCGGCCATCGACGGCTTTGAGGACAGCGACGGGGTGCTGGTGATTGGAGCCACCAACCGGGCCGAGGATCTGGATCCGGCCCTGGTGCGTCCCGGCCGGTTTGACAAGCAGTTTGTACTCACCCTGCCCGACTGCCAGGCCAGGGAACAGATTTTGCGCCTGCACGCGCGGGGCAAGAAGATTTCGCCGCAGGTGGATTTTGCCGAGCTGGCCAAGGATACCGTGGGCTTTTCGGGCGCGGCGCTGGAGGTGCTGCTCAATGAGGCGGCTATGCAGGCGCTCATCCAAAAAGCCCCGGAAATCACCCTGGAGCACATTGAGCAGGCCAGTATGCAGATGCTGCTCAAGGGACATATTAAGAAAGGCATCGGCAACCGCAACCAGACCGAACACACCGTGGTGTGCTATCATGAGGCGGGGCATACGGTGGCTACGGCCTATCTGACCGACCATGCCTTGCGGCGCGTCACCGTGCTGCCCACCACGTCGGGTGCGGGCGGGGTGACCATGAGTGCGCCGCCCTCCGATAAGATGCTTCCCAAGCTGGAGGATCTGCGCAGCCGGGTGATGGTACTGTACGCAGGCCGCGCAGCCGAGTATTGGCTTTGCGGCGGCAAGGAAGCCCAGGTGACTACCGGCGCTGCTGAGGATGTGCGGGCAGCGACGGAGGTGATCCAGCAGATCGCGATGTTCTCGGAAGAGGCCGGCTTGCTGGATTACCGCGAATTTGGCCTGGCCGGGCAGAAAAAAATGATGGAACGCTGCCAGGCGCTTTCGCAGGAACTGTGGAAGGAAACCGTGGAATTTATCCAGGCGCACGCGCAGCAGGTGGAAGCGGTGGCAAAGGCCCTGCTGGAAAAGGATACGCTCACGGGAGAAGAAGCAGAGGCCCTGCTACATCCTCCCAAGCTGGAAGGAGAGGCGTGACGGATGGCATACAAGGAAATTTATCTGGCGGGCGGCTGTTTTTGGGGCCTGGAATATTATATGTCCCTGCTGCGGGGCGTGAAGCAGACCGAGGTGGGCTATGCCAACGGGCATACGCCGCCCCCCACTTACGAGCAGGTGTGCCGGGGCGATACCGGCTATGCGGAAACCGTGCGGGTAACGTACGATCCGGGAGAGATATCGCTTGCGTCGCTGCTGGATGCGTATTATGAAGCCATCGATCCCACGTCCCTCAACCGGCAGGGGGGTGACGCCGGCCCGCAGTACCGCACGGGGATCTATTATACCGGCAATGCTGAAAAAGAAGAAATCGAAGCGTCGCTGCGAGCGTTGCAGGAGCGGTATCCTGGCAAACCCGTGCAGGTGGAATGCGCCCCGCTGCAAAACTATTTCCCCGCGGAAGAATACCACCAGAAATACCTGTGGAAAAACCCGGCGGGATATTGTCATATTTCCTTTGAAACTTTCCAAAAAGCAAAAAATTGGGGGGGTTCCCCGGAAGTTATGTAAAATCTATGTAAAATCCGCGTAAAAAAAATCGAAATTTTTTCGTTTTCCCTATTGCAAAAGTATGGAATTTATGGTAATATGTGCATAGGATGAGAAGAGGAAGACAATTCTTATCTCACCCTCATAGGCTATAGCTTGTAGACGAACCAGAATTGCGTAACGAACCAGAAGATGATTTTCTATGTTTTGAAGTTTTTAAGGAGTTGTAATTGAACACATGAAAAGAATGAAGACAAAAGCAGTTGCCATTTTTGCAGCCATGGTTTTGGCAAGTTCCATCACGACTGCGGTAGCCGCGGCGCCTTCTGTTTCTGCGGTAACCTCCGTAGGCTCGTATGTGATTGTTGCTGGCGCGGCTTCCGGCGGCAGCATCTCGCCCAACGGGACCATCTCGGTTGCCCCGGGCGGCAGCCAAACCATCAACATTACCCCGGACGCCGGATATGCGATTAACGAAGTTATCGTCAACGGCACCAGCGTTGGGGCGGTAAGCTCCTACACCTTCAGCAACGTTTCGAGCAACAATACCCTTGTGGCTTCTTTCCGCCAGGCCAATGAAAGCAGCTACGACACCCGCCTGCTCAAAACCGACACCCGCAGCTATGCAATGTCCCCCGGCGATATCTATGACGTCCGCATCACCGTAGAGGGCGCCAACATCAGCCAGAATGATGTGAAGGTAACCTCTTCCCGCAGCGGCATCGCCAGCGTGCAGCAGGTGACCCAGGATACCTACCGTGTGACCGGCCTGAGCGCAGGCACCACATACGTTACGGCAGAAGTCGGCGGCACCCATGCTTCCATCCGCTTTGACGTACAGCCCGGCGTACAGCAGGGCGGTGAATCCTGCCGTTCCGTCTCTGTTATCAGCCAGGACTACGTTTCCGTAGGCGATAACGGCGGCTGGAACAACAACTGGGGAAACACCGGCGGCAACAATAACTGGGGCAATACCGGCACAACGACCGGCATCACTGCCGAACAGGCCAAGACCATTGCCCTGAACCATGCGAAGGTAAACGCTTCGAGCGTTTCGTTTGTCCGTGCGCATCTGGACTACGAAAATGGCCGTCGGGTATACGATGTAGAATTCTACTCCAACTACAATGAGTATGACTACGAAATTGACGCCGCTACGGGTACGATTATTTCGTACGACTTTGACATTGAAAACTACAGCGGCGGCCAGGTCAGCACGCCAAGCGGCCTGATCAGCCAGGATCGCGCAAAGCAGATTGCCCTGAGCAATGCCGGCCTGAGCGCATCCAGCGTGTCCCGTATGGAAGTTGGACTTGACTATGAGTATGGCATGGCTATCTATGAGATTAGCTTCCGTAGAGGCTGGATGGAGTATGATTACGAAATCAATGCCCAGACAGGCGCCATTATCAAAGCCGAGAGAGAATACGACGATTAATTGCGCACAGATCGGATGTTTTCCGTCGTCCGTTTTGCGCTTGCACATGTGTAAGTAAAGGGGGGTGGCTTGCCTTTTCTAGAGGGGCGGGTTACCCTTCTTTTGTCAAGGCGGCTTAACGCCGAAAGGGGGAGAGGGGAATTGTATCAACGTCCCAGCGCCGAAGAACTGCGCCGCATACTCACGCCGCTGCAATACCGCGTGACACAGGAAAACGATACGGAACCGCCGTTCCAGAATCCCTATTGGAAGGAATTCCGGGAAGGGATTTATGTGGATATCACGACCGGGGAACCGTTGTTTTCGTCCCAGGATAAATTTGAATCGGGCTGCGGATGGCCGAGTTTTTCCCGGCCGATTTCACCCAACCGCCTGGAAGAAAAAGAAGACGCCTCCCACGGTATGCTGCGCACCGAGGTACGCAGCAAAATTGGGGACGCCCATCTGGGGCATGTGTTCGAGGATGGGCCGCCGGAACGCGGCGGGCTGCGGTACTGCATCAACAGCGCTTCGCTGCGGTTCATCCCCAAAGAGGAGTTGGCCGCACAGGGGTATGCCGAGTACCTGTCCTTATTTCCGCAGGAGCAGGAATAAAAAATCCCCTGCCTTGCGGTAGGGGAGGGGATTATGTAACGGAAGATTCGTCTTTGCTGCGCTGCGCTTTGAGTGCCATCCGTTTGTCTGCGGAGATCGCGCGCAGCAGCTGCATATCCTGTTGCCGTTGCTTTTCGTATTGTGCGGTGCCGAGCAGGGTTTTCCAGAATTCCTCTTCGGGCAGATCCGTCTTGGAGCCCACGGCTTGGTATTGTTCTTCCAGAAAGCGGGAGCTGGCAAAGTTATCTTTGTAGGCTTGCAGGATTTGCGCGGTGATTTCCTCGATTTGCCGCTGGGGATCAGCGGGGGAAATTTCTCCGGTACGTTCCAGCAGACGGGACCATACAATGTGTTCCATCACGGTAATCTGCCGGATCCGCGCGCGCAGGAACCGTTTGGGCAGGATTTGGCTGACGCGTTCGAACCCGCCTGTCAGGGCCCCCATTTTCAGGCGGGGTCCTGCGTCCCCGTGGATCAGGACCAGAGGCCAGCAGCCGGTAGCGTGCTTGAAGCTGCGCGCGTAAAATTCAGCGGCGACAAACTGACGGTCCTCGTCCAGATGGAGGGAATCAAACAGGATGACCAGCAACGGATTGCCGTCGGTATCCCGCAGCACATAGTCGGCAGCTAAAAACAGCTTTTCATCCAGATAGCAGGGGATCTGCTGGTTGATTAAAATGTCGGCGTCCAGGTTCCAGCCGTAATACCAAAAAGCCCAGTGCAGCAGCCGTTTGCGCAGAGGATCCTGCAGGGACCGGCCGGTCAGATCGCGGGCCGTATAGGCGTCGCGGATTTGTTCCAGACTGCGGGCGTTGAGGGTTTTGGCTACGGCAATACAGTCTTGCTGGCACAGGTTATGGTATTCCTGCGGGCCAAGGGCGGAGAGCAGCAGAAGCTGTTTGGGCAGTTTTTGCCCGTCTTCCTTCGAGGAATAGACATAGTGGCGCAGATATTTTTTATAGCCGATTTTCTGGGCACGGGCGAGGGTATCCGCAATGGCAGTTTGGATTTTTTCCTTGGTTTCCTTTTCCTCTGTTTCCTGGCGGAAAAAACTCTGGGCGGCCAGCTTGTCCTGCTGCAGAAACTGGAAGGTGACAACCTCCTGCAAAGCGTAGTTGGAGACGAGGTCTTCCAGCTCCTGCTTGGAGAGGGGCCGGTCGGCCGGCTGGACATCCCCCAGAAGGCTGTAGACGGCTTTGCAGGTTTGGCCGGTCAGAAGAAAAATTACCGGACGCTGGCCCGTCAGCCGCTTGAGGCTGTTGCCGTACAGATCGCCGATTTGCCGTACGACAGCGTCCTCCTCCAGAGGGAATCCGGTCAGCAGGACTGCCAGAGGCAGGCCGTCGTCACCGTAGCAGATCAGATCGGCCAAAAGGATAAAGTCTGCTTGGGAAAAGCTGGGGAATGCAACATGATACCGGATTTGTTCCGGAGACCATCCAAGATCTGCATAGCGGATTGTCTGGTTATTTTCTTCCTGTCCGGGGAACAAAAAAGTAATGGAATCCTGTCCGGCTTCAAAATAAGACGACATGATAGGCGTCCCTCCTCGTTTTTATACCAAACCGTTCAACCGTATTGTTGGCTGGTTCTATTATAGCACGGATAAGATGGAAAAAACAGGGGCTTTTTGTAGACTTTTTTCCTATTTTCCCTGTAATATGCAAAACAAATCAGAAAACCGGCTTGATTTTCGTTCATAAAATTTGTATAATAATTGTATAATAAAAGATATGCATTCAGATTTCTTTATTCTGTAAAAGGTTTTTGAGAATAGACTTTTTTGTAAATATGATTTTGAGAGGAGAAGCGATACCATGCTCAAGAGAAGAATTATACTGGCGCTCTTAGCCTGCGGATGTGCGGCTGGCGTTTTTGCCTTGTCGGGCTGCAACGATGCCGCCAACCAGAATGCAGCCCTGCAAAACCAGGTGCAGCAAATGCAGGATCAGCTCAACGAATTGCAGGGAGGCTCGCAGTCCAGCGGCCAGGCTGCCGCAGATAATTCTGCTGCGTCCTCCGCCTCTTCCGCGGCCTCCGCTTCCACCGATTCCGCTTCTCAGGCGGGGGCGCAAACCACCACTTCGGCCACGCCGCAGGCCAATACGCCTTCGGTTACCACACCGTCGACCAATAATAATGCCACCAATGCGGTAACCGGGCAAACTACCGCGAATAACGGCGGCGCTACTGCCACAGCAGCCATCACTGCTGAACAGGCCAAAGCAGCCGCCCTCAAGCACGCGGGATTGAGCGCTTCGAATGTGACGTTTATCAGCGTCCATCTGGACTATGAAAACGGCCGCCAGGTGTATGATGTAGAGTTTTATGCCAACTATAACGAGTATGACTATAAAATTGACGCGTCGAACGGCTCCATCGTGGAGTTTGACTACGATGTGGAAAACTACAACGGGGCTGCCGCACCTACCCCGAGCGGCTTGATCTCTTCGGATGAAGCCAAGCAGAAAGCCCTCAGCCATGCAGGGATCAGCGCTTCCAATGCCGTGGGTATGGAAGTGAGCTTGGAATCGGAATACGGTACTACTATCTATGAAGTGAGCTTCCGTTCCGGTTATCTGGAGTATGATTACAAAATCAATGCCCAAAACGGCCAGATTATCCACTACGAAAAAGAATACGATTGATAGGCAATCCACTTATGGCGAAAAAAGGACCCCCTCTCCGATAGAAAGGAAAGGGGGCTTTTTTTATGTTGTTTGCGGGGAATCTTCCGGATCCGAAACGGTAATTTGGATTTCGATGGCCCGCCGGAATTCCGCCTTGGTCACGACAACCGAAAGGTTCCCATAGGAGAAGGTATCCCCGATTTCGGGCACTTTGCCTAACTCTTCCATTACCCAGCCGCTGACAGTAGAGCTGTCGTATTCTTTTTCCAGGCCGAATTTTTCTTTGAATTTTTCCAGGCTGGCGTTGCACGCTACTAAATAGGTACCGTCGGGGTTTTGTACAATTTCTTCGACTACCTCGTCATATTCGTCCCAGATTTCACCGACCAGTTCTTCGAGGATGTCCTCCAGCGTGACGATGCCCGCCGTACCGCCGAATTCATCCACTACTACAGCCATATGGGTCTTATTATATTGAAGCAGGCGCAGCAGCTTGGAGATTTTCATCCCTTTGGCTACAATGGTAGCGGTTTTGATAATGGAAGAAATATCCTTGGCGCCGGTGGAAAACAGGCGGTTGAAATCCTTTTCGTGGATAAGGCCGATAATGCGATCAATGTCGCCGTCATATACCGGCATCCGGGAGAAGCCTTGTTCCCGGAAGGTATCGAGGATTTGCTGCATAGGTGTGTTTTTTTCTATGGCAATGACGTCCACGCGGGGGATGAGGATATCTTCCACATCCACGTCGTTGAACTCGATGGCGGAGCGGATCAGCGCGCCTTCGTGCTGATCAATACCGCCGTCGCTCTGCACCTCGTCTACAATGGTGATGAGTTCTTCTTCGGTAAAGGTGTCGTTGCGGTGGAGCTTGAAGATTTTGGTCAGCAGCATTTTCCACAGCTTAAAGATCCAGTTGACAGGAGTAAGAATCCAGATGCATACCTGCAGTGGCGGGGCCAGCAGGATAGCAATGCTCTCGGCTTTATCCTTGGCGATGCTTTTAGGGGAGATTTCGCCGAAAATCAGCACGACGACCGTCATGACGATAGTGGAAATCGTGACGCCGATATCCCCCATAAAGCTGGTGAAGACCACCGTAGCGATGGATGAACTGGCAATGTTGACGATATTGTTCCCCACAAGAATTGTGGAGAGGAGGGTGTCGTAATTTTCACTGATTTTTAAAACGAGTTTAGCCCTTTTATGGCCCTCAGCCGCCTTGTTTTTCATGCGGATGCGGTTCATGCTGGAAAACGCGGTTTCAGAGGCAGAAAAGAAAGCCGACAGGGCAATTAAAATAGCTATCACAAAGATAAGCGGCGTACTGTCCATAGGAAGAATCCATCACTCCGTAAAAGAATTTTTATTTTGGGATTTTGTCTAGTCAAAAAAGGGCGAAAAATCTCAGGAAATATGAAATTACAAAATCCTGATATATAATGATTATACCATGCTCTTGATTTATTTGCAAGATTTTTAGAGGGTTTTGCTGTCTTTGGCCAAATGTGTCTAACTTTTTTAGGGAAAAATGGAGAAAAAACGAAAAGAATTTGCCCTGTTTTTCCAGAAAAATGGTAATGGAATCTTCAAAAAGTCAAAAATATTGAAAAAGGAAGTAAAATAATAGATAAAAAGTGAAAATAGTATTGACATTTTATGAACAATCTGGCATAATAGGAAAAACATACATTTTTTACTAGTGGAGTCATTCACTTTTTAGGCACGGCTCCACTGGTTTTTTACATTTTTACCCATGGAATTGAGAAATCAGCCACGCGCGCCGGGAGTTCCCGGCAGCTGTTCCCTATCGGGACAAAACCGGGCCCAGCCTGCCGCGGATAAATGGCGGCTTCTCATTTTATGGACTTGCTATAGGGGGAGGATGCATCATGAGGAAGCTCATCAATGCTTGCAGCGTCGTGGTGGCCTTGGGAGCGATTGTCGGGATCCTGTTTTTAGTTTCCGCCAACATTGGCGGGGAAGGCGCTTCCCATGGGGAAGAGGACGCAGGACACGGCGCTTCGGTGCAGCAGCACGTTGCCGCAGGGAATGCTGCCGCTGTGCCCGGGGCCCATTAAGCGGAGTTGGAATTTACTGTAAGGAATAGCCCGGATGGGATATCCCTGGAAAGGAAAAGAGGAAACATGCTGTTTTTTGTTTGTTTATTCTGGATTTGGGTTGTCTTTAACGGAAAGCTTACGCTGGAAATCGCCCTGTTCGGCCTGGTGATTGCGGGGGCCCTTTCCCTGTTTATCTGGAAGGTGATGGGGTACCATCCCCGCAAGGATTTGAAAATCCTGCGCAATTTTGGCCGGCTGCTGCACTATGCGCTGGTGGTGCTGTGGGAAATCGTCAAGGCCAACTATTCGGTCATCAAGATTGTCCTCAACCCCAAAAGCAAAATCGAGCCGGAGCTGGTATATTTCCGCACCAAGCTCAAAGGCGAGGCGGCAAAAACCATTTTGGCCAATTCTATCACGATTACGCCGGGGACGATTACCGTCTCGGTGGACGACGATATCTTGTGCGTACATGCTCTGGATAAAAGCATGACCGACGGCATTGAAGATTCCTGCTTTGTGCAGCGCCTGGAGAAAATCGAAAAGGCGGCATCCGGCAACAAGGAGGGAGAAAAGTAATGTTCCCAAAAACGGAATATTCCAGCATCTTTTTGATTTGCTGTATGATTGCGCTGGCCATTATCATCTGTGCGTGCCTGGTGCGGGCGGTGATGGGCCCCCGCTATACCGACCGGATTGTGGCCGCGAATATGATTGGCACTAAGACCAATGTATTTGTGTGTCTCTTGGCCGTATTTTTAGGAGAGGAGTTTTTGGTGGACGTAGGTCTCATTTACTCCATGCTCAGCTTTTTAGCGGTAGCGGTTCTCTCTAAGATTATCATTACCCGTCACCGGATCGACCATAAGTCGAGACTTGATCGCGAAGGGGCCGTTTTACGGGAGAATCGCAGTCATGAGGAGGAGGCGTCAAAAGAATGATGGTGCGGTTTATTATTGCAGCGGTATTTATCGTTGTGGGGTTGTTTATCTTTGCCGTGGCGGCATTTGGGGTATTCCGGTTCCGGTATGTGCTCAACCGGATGCACATCGCCGCGCAGAGCGACACCATGGGGCTGTTGCTTTGTTTAATCGGCGCGATGATTTTGACCGGGTTTACATTTGCCACACTGAAAATCATCCTGATACTCGGCTTTTTCTGGGCGGCCAGCCCGCTTTGCAGCCATCTGCTGGCCAGTGCGGAAATTTGTTCGCAGGAACCGGAAGACGCCGACGAGCTTGAGGCGGAGGTGATAAACGATGATGGCGCTTGAGATGATTCTGCTGGGGTTTTTGATTGCCTGTGCAATCACCTCCACCATAACGAAAAATCTGCTGGCAACTGTGCTGATATTCATGTCGTACAGTTTAATCATGTCGCTGATATGGATTATTTTGGAAGCGCCCGATTTGGCCGGTACGGAAGCGGCTGTTGGGGCCGGGGTTACCACCGTGCTGTTGGTGCTGACATTGAAAAAAATAGACGCTTTGAAAACAGACCGCAAGCATCTCTTGAAAAAGCGCTCGGCAAAGGGGAAGAAGGATGAATAGACAAAATCAGAATCAAAACCATTCTAAAGAATCCCATTCCCTTTGGGGCAGACTTTCTGCCTGGGTAAACGGGGAAGAGGTACAGCGGGATACCCAGCAGGAAATCCATCCCGAGGTGTGGGAATCCCGTAAAAACACCGATGTGCAGCCTACAGTAGGCGAGACCGGGGAAACTATCCGGCGGCTGCGCGGGTTCCGGCGGTTTTATATCGTGGCCTGCGTGGGGATCGGGATCATTCTGGTGAGCCTGCTCCTGTTTGTTTGCAGCCAGATGCCTCCGTTTGGCGAGGTGGATGTGCCAACCAACAATGAGGTGACTCAAAAATACATTGAGGATGGCCTTGAGGATACCGGTGCAACCAACCTGGTAGCCGGCATCATTTTGGACTACCGTGCATTCGATACCCTGGGTGAATCCAGCGTGCTGTTTACCGCTGTCATGAGCGTGCTGATCCTGCTCAAGAAGGATGGCGGCAATGGAGGCGGTAAAGGAGGCGGCAAAGGGGATGTCAGTGAAGAAAGCCGGCAGCTTGCGGCAGAAGCCCGCTTCTCCCGCGAAAGCCCCAATATCGTGATGAAGTGCGTATCGCTGATTTTAATCCCGATTATTTTGCTGTTTGGTATTTATGTGGTGCTCAACGGCCATATTTCTCCCGGCGGCGGGTTTTCCGGCGGAGCCATGATGGGCGGCGGGTTAATCCTGTACGCCACGGCGTACGGGCCGGAAAGCGTGAAGCGGTTCTTTAATTTTAAATTGTTCACCGGCGTGACGAGCGGTGCGCTGCTGGCTTACGCTTGCATGAAGATCTATTCGTTCTATACTGGTGCAAACCACATCCCTTCCCTGATGCCGCTAGGCACGCCTGGTGCTATCCTGAGCGGCGGGTTTATCCTTCCGCTGAACGTCTGTGTGGGTATGATTGTTGCCTGTACCATGTATGGCTTCTATTCTTTGTATACGAGAGGGGAGATATAGATGAGTTTTCTGCAATTTATCACCCAGCATTATTATGAGATTGCCGCGATAATTCTCTTTGTGATTGGATTTATGGGACTGTTGCTGCATAAAAACCTGGTCAAAAAGATTATCGGTCTGAACATTATGGATACGGCCATCTATCTCTTCGTGGCGTCCCGTGGGTATGTATTCGGGCGGATGGCCCCCATTATGGGCGACCCCAGCATCCCCGCCAACACAGAAACATACATTAACCCCCTTCCTACTGGCCTGATGCTCACTGGCATTGTAGTATCCGTCAGCGTTACTGCAGTTTCTCTTGCCTTGGTGCAGCGGCTGTATAAAAAATATCATACCGTGAATTTGGATGAAATCCTTCTTCTGGTGAAGAAGGAGGTTAAGACCTGATGCCATTTGTTTATAACTTCCCGTTTTTCAGCATCATGCTTTGCCTGATAGGAGGCATCGTCACGCCGTTTGTACGCAAAGGCTGGCTGGCGCAAAAGCTCAATATGCTTGTCATCCTGGGTTCTCTGGGAATGAATATCGCCCTGCTGGTAGAGCTGCTGATTACGAATGAAAATTTTGTCTATACGATGGGGCATTTTCCAGCCCCGTTCGGCAATGAACTGCGGGGCGGTCCGCTGGAGGCGCTGCTGGCGTCGTGCTTCTGCTTAGTAATGGCGCTGTGCAACCTGGGCGGTGTGGATACCTTATATAAGGATATCCGTCCGCAGAAGCAGTATCTGTATTTCCTGATGACCAACCTGCTGCTGTGCTCCATGATTTCGATGATTTATACCAACGACTTGTTCACCGGGTATGTGTTTATTGAAATCAATACCATTGCTGCATGCGCCATTGTTATGGTAAAGGAGTCCGGCGAAACCACGGTGGCTACTATCCGGTATCTGATCATGAGCCTGCTGGGTTCGGGACTGTTCCTGTTCGGTATGGCCATGCTGTATGGTATCACCGGCCATCTGCTCATGGAGGATCTCCAGGAGTCTATCCTGGCTCTGGCCGCCACTGGAAAATATGCCGTGCCGCTGACAGTCACCATTGGCATGATGGCCCTGTCCACCGCAGTCAAGAGCGCCCTGTTCCCCTTCCATTCCTGGCTGCCGGGAGCGCACGGTTCTGCAACCACTTCGGCCAGTTCCATTTTGTCGGGGTTGGTGCTCAAGGCATATATTATTCTGTTGATTAAGATTATTTACCGCGTGTTTACGCCGGAACTTTTGCAGGAGCTGCATATCAGCGACTTTTTACTGGTGTTCGGCATTGCGGGAATGATTGTCGGATCGGTCAAGGCCCTGAAGGAACGGCACATCAAGCGGATGGTCGCCTATTCTTCGGTTTCGCAGATTGGCTATATCTTCATGGGGATTGGCCTCAATTCCGAGATTGGCATGGCGGCTGCAATCCTGCACCTGCTGGCCCATGCATTTACCAAGCCAATGCTGTTCTGCTCGGCGGGCGCTTTGGTGGAAACCGCGGGACACCAATATGATATGAAAGCCCTCAAGGGTTCCGGGCTGAAAAACAAGCTGGCCGGTATCGGCTTTACCGTAGGGGGCCTTTCGATGATTGGCATCCCCCTGCTGGCAGGTTTTGCACCAAAGCTCTACTTCTCGGAAGCCGCGCTGGGCAGCGACTGGTTCCGGCTGGGAGTGGTGCTGGCTGCTTTGGCAGTGAGTACCGTGCTCAATGCCTTGTATTATTTACCTATGATAGTGAATCTTTGGACGCCAAAGAAAAGTCAAGAACCTTCTCACGGCGACGCCCATGGGGCTTCCCAGGAAGGCCATGCCGCACAGGAGGCGCATGGAGAACCGGCTGCAGAATTAGTGGCTGGGGAAGCGGCTGTTTTGGAAGAAGCGCACGAAGCCCCGCGTCTGACGGTCAGCTTTGTGGTATCCATGGTGGTCTTCCTTGCCTGTAATGTGGCTTTGGGTGTTGCGTTTGGACCGATTATGGATATGATTCGGACAGGGCTCCACCTGTTATGATCGGTTTCAAAAATTGTGAATTGAAAAATAGTGAGGTGGTTTGACGGTGGGTGTCCTGTTATTAATCCCAATCTTATTCCCCCTGCTGGCGGGTATCCCGGTATTCCGTCTGCGTGACCGGAAAATCCGGCGGGTGTATGTGTCCGTTGTGGTGGTCGTCAACGCACTTTTGGTCTATGGTTTGGCATTTTTGCCGGATGTTGGGGTATCGGTGTGGACCATCACGGAAAATCTGTCCATCACATTCTATATGGACGGAATGGCACGCTTTTTCTCCTGCCTAATCGCTTCCGTGTGGGCGTTGGTGGCATTTTATGCCTTTGAATATATCCAGCATGAGGGTGCGGAAGAGCGGTTCTGCGGGTTTTATACCATGACGTTGGGTATCCTGATTGGGTTGTCCTATTCGGGGAACTTAATGACTTTGTACATGCTCTACGAAATGATGACCCTTATCACGGTTCCGTTGGTTATCCATTCGCGCACCCGGGAAGCCATTATGGCCGGCCTGAAGTACCTTGGGTACTCGACATTTGGCGCGGGCATGGGCTTGTTTGGATTCTTTTTCCTCTCGCGCTACAGCACGGGCATTACCTTTACACCCGGCGGTGTGCTGGACATGGGCCTGGTGGCAGGCCATGAAAACACCATTTTGGTGGTATACTTCCTGATGATGCTCGGGTTTGGGTGTAAAGCGGGTATGCTTCCCCTGCACGCGTGGCTTCCCACAGCCCACCCGGTGGCGCCGGCGCCGGCTTCGGCTGTGCTCTCCGGCATCATTACCAAAGGCGGCGTGCTGGCGATAATCCGCGTGAGCTACTACATCGTAGGCCCGGATTTCCTGCGCGGCACCTGGGTGCAGTACACGCTGCTGATCCTGGCGATTGCTACGGTATTTATGGGGTCCATGCTGGCGTATAAGGAAAAGCTGCTGAAAAAACGGATGGCATATTCTACCGTCAGCCAGGTTTCCTATGTGCTGTTCGGCCTGTTCCTGTTTACGCCGGAAGGGCTGATGGGCGCGCTGCTGCAGGTGGTGTTCCACGCGGTGGCCAAGAATATCCTGTTCCTGAGTGTGGGGTCCATCATTTTCATGACCCACAAGACGTATGCGCACGAGCTGCGCGGAATAGGCAAGCAAATGCCGATTGTCATGTGGTGCTTTACGCTGTCGTCCCTGTCGCTGGTGGGGATTCCGCCGACCAGCGGGTTTTTCAGCAAATGGTTCCTGGCAACAGGCGCCATTACGCCGGAATTTGGGGCGTTAGGCTATGTAGGGGCGGCAGTCCTTCTGGTGAGCGCACTGCTCACGGCAGGGTATCTGCTCCCCCTGGTCCGGGATGCTTTCTTCCCAGGCGAAGGGTTTGACTATTCCAAATTGGAAAAAAAGGAGCCCCGCCCATGGATGACGGTTCCTTTGATTATCATGACGGTGTTTGTCGTAGGCCTGGGAATGTTCCCCAATGGGCTTACGGCGGCGATTGATAGTATTTCCAGCGCGATTTTGTAATCAAAACCAAACTCTGAAACGAGGGGGGAAACCATTCTAATGTCTTTTCTGCTGTGTATCCCGGTCCTGCTGCCCATCGTGGGCGGCATTGGATTGCTGATTGCCAATTTTAAAGAGCGGATGGCCCGGCAGATCTATGTTGCCAGCATTGTAGTGGCCAACATGATTTTGTCAATCATCTTTATCTTTGCAGTACCCCATCAGGAGTTTACGCTGATCCGTTTTACGGATACCCTCAGTATTTCCTTTCGGGTTGATGGGTTATCCACCGTATTCGGCATGATAGTTTCCATCCTATGGGCTGTGTCTACCTTCTATTCCTTTGAGTACATGAAGCATGAGGGGAAAGAAAACAAATTTTTCTCTTTCTTTACCATGTCGTTCGGCGTGGTGATGGGGATTGCGTTTTCGGCGAACCTGCTCACCATGTACCTGTTTTACGAGCTGCTCACCGTGGCAACGCTGCCGCTGGTGATGCATGCCATGGACGCCAAGGCCTGCTCGGCCGGCAAAAAATATGTGATGTTCTCGATTGGCGGCGCGTCGTTTGGGTTTATCGCCATCATGCTGCTGCTGTATTACGGGGTATCGCTGGATTTTGTCTACGGCGGTATCCTGGATATGTCCAAGGTCAGCGGGATGGAACACCTGGTATTGGTCGGCTTCATCCTGGCATTCTTCGGCTTTGGCGTCAAGGCTTCCATTTTCCCGTTTTATTCCTGGCTGCCCAGTGCAGGCGTTGCGCCCACCCCGGTTTCGGCGCTGCTGCATGCGGTGGCGGTAGTCAATGCGGGTATCTTTGCCGTTACTCGTGTGACATATTATAACTTTGGCATGGATTTCCTGCGGGGATCCTGGGCGCAGACGGTAGCTATGGTGGCAACCATTATCACGATTGTGTTTGGATCGGCTATGGCGCTGCGCAGTACCCACTTGAAACGGCGGCTGGCATATTCTACGGTGAGTAACCTGTCGTATATGCTGTTCAGCCTGATGCTGATGTCGCCGGCGGGCATGGTGGGCGGCTTAACCCATATGCTGTTCCACTCGGTGCTGAAGATCACCCTGTTCTTCGTAGCGGGCGCGATTATTTATAAGACGGGCCGCGAATATGTAGATCAGATTGAGGGGTTCGGCTATTCGATGCCGATCACCATGGTCTGCTTTACCATCACTTCCCTGGGGCTGATGGGTATCCCGCCGCTGATGGGCTTTGGCAGCAAATGGAACATTGCTACGGCCGCGGTGGAAAGCGGGAACCCTCTGGCGTATGTGGGAATCGGGGCGTTAATCATTTCCACTCTGCTCACGACGCTGTATCTGGGCAGCATCCTGATCAAGGCGTATTTCCCGCGCAAGGAGCTGGATATCAAAACGCTCAACAAGGATGTAAAGGATCCCAACCTGCTGATGACCCTGCCGCTGATTGGCCTGGCGGCGGTATCGATTGGGATTGGCGTCTATCCATCCCCCATTTTTGACGTATTCGGTTCGATTGCAGCGGGGGTATTCTAAATTGGGATTGATTGTGAGGAGGTGGTTCTTCTGGAAAGCACGAATGTATTGCTGCTAATCCTGGTGTTTTTCCCCTTTGTGTCGGGATTTGCCGGCTATTTGATAGGGAGAAAAAGCAAGACCGCAAGGGATTATTTTGCCATTGCCGCAACGGCTGCGGAGTTTTTCATGGCGGTAGGGCTGTGCTTTACCTCCGGGGAATTTTTCTGGAATTGGTTTGCCGGGTTTGGCCTGCATTTTGAGGCGGACGGGTTCCGCATGGTTATGGCGGTCCTCTGTTCTTTCCTGTGGTTTATGACGACGGTGCAGTCGAGGGAATATTTCTCCACCGGCGCGCGCAACCGCAACCGGTATTATATGTTCATGCAATGGACGCTCGCAGCAACCATGGGGGTATTCCTGTCATCGAACCTGTATACGACATTTATTTTCTTCGAAATCATGTCTTTTGCGTCGTATGTGATGGTCATCCAGGAGGAAAACCCAAAGGCCATTTATGCATCCAATGGCTACCTGGGATATGCGGTGTTCGGCGGTTTGGCTACGCTGATGGGCATTTTCATGCTGCAGGTAAACCTCGGCACACTGGAGATGGATCAGCTGCTGGATGCCGCGGCCAATAGCGGCGCAAGCTATGCGACGTTGTTTGTTGCCGGCCTGCTTATCCTGGTTGGTTTTGGATCCAAAGCGAGCATGTACCCGCTGCACACCTGGCTGCCGGAGACATATCTTGCAGCGCCTGCACCTGCCACGGCATTGCTGTCCGGTATGCTGTCGAAGGGCGGCATTTTCGGGGTGCTGGTGATCAGCGCGAATGTTTTCCTGCACGATTACAACTGGGGCATGGTTGTCCTGATTCTGGGTATATTGGGGATGCTCACCGGCGGTATGCTTGGGGTGCTTTCCAACAACCTCAAGCGCACACTGGCGTATTCGTCCATGTCGCAGATCGGGTTCATCCTGGTTGGCGTAGGGATGCAGGGGGTTTTAGGCGAACACAATGCCTTGGCAGTGCATGGTACCGTCCTGCACATTGTGAACCACTCCCTGGTCAAGCTGGTACTGTTCATGTGCGCGGGCGTTATCTTTATGAACCTGGGCAACTTTGATTTGAACAAAATCCGCGGGTTTGGCCGCAAAAAACCGCTGTTTGCGGTGATCTTTGCCATGGGCGCGCTCACGGTGATGGGTGTGCCGGCTTGGAGCGGCTATGTCAGCAAGACCCTGCTGCACGAAAGCATTGTGGAATATATCGCGATGTTCCCCACCTTAACAGGCGAGGCGGTGCTGTTCAAGATCATCGAGGCGCTGTTTACCTTTGCGGGCGGCTTGACCTGTGCTTATATGATTAAACTGTTTATAGCAGTTTTTGTGGAAAAGAATACCGATCCCACACTGCAGGCCAAGTACGACGCCAAGAAAAAGTATATGAATTGGATGACGGCCGCGTGCCTGATTATCCCGGCGGCTGTCTTGCCGGTCCTGGGGATTATCCCGGGATTTACGATGGACGAAATTGCCGGAGTATCGCAGTCGTTCCTGCATGGACATGATCCCGCGCATGCGGTGGCCTATTTCTCTTGGACGAACCTCAAAGGTGCTGTCGCGTCGATTTCGATCGGCATTATCTTATACTTCCTGATTGTGCGCATGTGCCTGATCCAGAAGAATGCCGAAGGCCGCAGCGTATACCTCAATGCTTGGCCGAAGTGGCTGAACATTGAAGAGAAGGTGTACCGTCCTGCTTTGCTGCAAGTGTTCCCGTTTATTGGAGCATTTGCCGCACGCACGGTGGCTTCTGTGGTGGATGTAACGATAGCAGGGGCGCAGCGGGTGCTGTTCTATGATAGGAAAGAACGCTTCTCCCCGCCGCTGGATCCCGATTTTGCCACTTATTCCCAGCCCAAGAAACGAAGGATGATTCCCAACAGTATCGCATTCAGCCTGCTGTTGTTTGGCCTGGGTATCATCAGTGCTTTGATATTCATTATCGTTTGGGCGATTACCCGAATGTAATATCCTAAAAAGAAAGCCTGTGGAGAATGTCTCCAGCAGGCTTTTTTTATTGGCAAGCTCTTGGATAAAAAAACCCCTGCCCAAAATCGGGAAGGGGGAAGGAGAAAGCACAAAAGCAGGCGGCAGGACAGGATTACCAAATTGGGATGATTTTTTTGGATGGTTTGGGAATCAGGCCAAAGCGGCTGATGATGGGGACAAGAAGCCCCAGCACCAAGACCAGCAGAGCAATTTCGATCGGGAGCATAATACTGTTTTTGATTATACTGTTTCCCAGATAGTACCAATAGCCTTTACTGAACTGGACGGCACTCCACACAGAGCCCAGCAGTACGTTGATGAACAGATTGACGGACAGCTTGCACAAAGCTACCCGCACAATCGTAATCCGGCTGCGGTAAAAGAACAGGGCGTAAACGAAGGCTCCCAGCATAGAGGACAGCGTATACCCTGGGAAGTATGCGCCGAAGGGATGGATAAAATATGCTACAAGATCCGCCACGAGCCCATAGCCCAGGGAAACAATCGGCCCGCCGATCATGCCGGCTACCGCGTTGGCCAGGAAGTCAAACCGGATGCGCAGATTGTTGCCCAGAGGGATTTGGATATCGCTGACGCAGGTGAGCACCACTGACATGGCCACCATCATGGATACCGCGACCATGACTTTCAAATCCTTCCCCTGCACGGCGGCTGCCCGCCAATAGGCGGGAGTCCAGGGGAACAAATAGCCCGACGCTTTGGGCCGTGGGGCAGTTTGCGGGACAGGTTCGGGAGAAGTTTGCTTGTGTTCCATAGATAAAAATACCTCCTCACTCTTGTTGTCGCCACCTGTTGTGCGCCACATAGAGGAGGAGGAAAACAGTTGCAGGATTCTCCTATATGCAGCAGCGGGATGCGGATCCTGTACCGCAAGATTCCTTTTCGTCCGCCTGACAACTCCCCGTTCAAACGGCACTTAACGCACAGGATCCTACTCTGCTTTTCTTCTTTGTGCGGGCAGATATTTTGCCACAGCTTTTATTATACTTTGCTTTTTTCCATTTGGCAACGGTTTCTCCAAAATTTGTGGCATTTTGGCTGCCGGCATTTATTTTGCATAAAAATGTCCCCTGTCAAGAAGGACAGGGGAGCGCTTTTGCAGCCGGATTGCTAGTACCGTTTTTTTACATACAGGTGATCCCGGTTTTCCAAGCGGAAAGCGATGAGGGTATATGCCAAATAGACCAGCATAGAAACGGCAATACCAAAGGCAATGCCGGCGATAATATCGGTGAGGAAGTGCGCGAACAAATACAGCCGGGAGAATGCGACCAGGCAGGCAAATACCGCTGCGGGAACCCCAAACCGCCAGTTGGCCAGCCATAGGGAAGCTGCCCCGGTAAACGCCATCAGCGTATGGCCGGAGGGGAAGGAAAACCCACCGGGAGCGGAGGGGGTAGCCAGCGGGATCTCGGGGAACAATACACAGGGCCGGGGGCGGGCAATGAGCGGCTTGAGGACAAAGAAACCCAATACCGAGCTGACGGCCAAAGCAATCAGCATCATGATGCCATAGCGGCGGTAACGCTTGGTAATGCACAACGGGATGGCGGCAATGCCGAACAGGATGCCTTCTTCCCCCAGAAAAGTGAAAATGCGCGCGAGGATATCCAAAACAGGATTGCGCAGGGTCTGCAAGGCAAAGGCAAGGCTCTCATCCAAGGATTGGATCCATTCCATGGTGATTTATGCCCTCCTTTTTTTGCGGCTGATGATTTTTTGTACGCTTTGTGCAATAGCCGACAGGTTCAGCCAGATAATCAGCAGGACAATTAATACTTCATAGAGGATCCACAGATGCACTTCCATACACATCAATGCGGCTTGTACAATCAACAGGACGGTGTTGAGGATAAAAGCCAGGGTATTGATACGGATATGGATCCAGCGGCGGGTATGGATCAGGCGGACGACAAACACCAGGAAATAACTGATAAAGGTGGCGATTGCGGCCCCCTGCGCGCCGAAAATCGGGATAAGGATAAAGTTTAACACCACATTGGATACCGCGCCCAAAATGGTAGTCACAAGGGTAGCCACGCTCTTTTTCTCGACCATGTAGATACTGCCGGTAAAATTGACCAGGCAGCAGAAGGCGATTGCCAGGACTAAAAACGGGATATACTGCCACGAGGAATAAAAATCCGGCCCGACCAGGATGGTGGTAAGCACCTTGGAAAACGGGATGAGAAGGGCCGAAACAAGGAACATAATACCCTGGAACGCATTGAATATTTTGCTGAAAAACTGCGCGCGGTCCTTTTGTTTGTGTTCCTTAACAGCACTCACCTGCCAGGCGTCCATGAAAATGGTGGAGACCAGCATCAGGATGGTCGGTACCTTCTGTGACGCCGCGTACAGGCCGTTGGCAGCTTCTCCCAGCATAAATGCGATGATATACCGGTCGGACGTAGCTACCACCCACCAGAATACATTGGTGGGGATCATGGGGACGGCATAGCGGATCATTTCAAAGGAGGTGCCCAGGTTCAGGCCGCGCAGCCGGATATCCTTGAGCAGGTCGCCAGAAAAGACCAGGAAACAGATCGAAAGGAAATCCGGCAGGATAATGGCCAGCAGATAGCCGGTAATATCCCAGTGGAACCCCAGCAGGAACAGCAGGGTGAGGGAACAGTTCATGAGTGTATTCAAGAAGCCGTCCACCGCATACAGTTTGACGTAGCTTTTGGAACGCACATAATTGCTGCAAAGCGAGCGGAAACTCGACATCAGCACATAGATCAGCAAAAGCAGCAGGTAATTCCCGACCGATTGGATCATGCGCAGCAGCGGCGAGAAGCAAAGCAGCAGCAGGAACCCTACGATAACGGCCAGCACGCCGGTAGTAAATACGTCGGATTTCCGGTAGCTCTTGTCCAAGCCAAAGCGGATAATCGAATTGGTGATGCCGATGGTCACCAGCGGGAGCAGGAGGTTGGAGGTTTGCACGATCAAGTCTACGATACCGTAATTGCCGGTCGACAGCGCGCGGGTTACCACGGGCATCATGACGAAGACCAGGATTTTGGAGCTGAAGGTGCCGATCGCAAAAATCATCGTGTCTTTTGCCAGACGCGTATATTTATTCAGACGGATCACCTTCCTTCCCTTCCATTTCCCTATAACTTATTCATTGTAAAATGTTTCCTATAGAAAAGTCAAGTCACTTCTTGTTAAGAACGCCGAAATCGTCGATTTTCTTTGAAAATTACAAAAAAAATCCCCCCTTTTGCCCATTTAGACGAAGGGGGGCGGCTCATTGCGAGGAGGCGGAAGTATCTGCCGGCAGGATTCCTTGCATATGCACCTGGTATCCATTGGTTCCGGTTACCCGCAACGTCATAACGATAGTCTGCCCATTTTCCGCAGGGAAAGTCAAAACCGTATCCTGGTCTGGATGTTCCGCATCGAGCGGGGTTTGTACCGTAAAGCCGTATGAACCGGCCAGCTCCCCGCAGTACGCAGAGAGGCAGGAAACCGGGTCGTCCGCCTGCCCATAGGAATATGTAAACGAAACAATCTGCTGCAGATCGGCCGTGGTTTGCTCTGTAGATTCTTCGATTACCCCGGCCCCGGAGCCGACAACCTGCGTCACAGAAGGCACGGCGGCCGCCATCCCGCTGACTTGGTACGATGCAGGGGTTTTTTCCTGCACGGCAGACGGCGAACAGGCGGCCAGGCAGACAATCAGCAGCAGCATCCACAGCCCGCCCGCTGCCGATAAGAAAAGGCGCTTGATAGCTTTCCCTCCTTTCTTTGCAGGGCGGTATGCCAGGGGGCATGGCCGCGCCTGTTTTTCTCAGTATAGCAGAAAGGGGGAGGGGGTTTTGCTCGAAATCCCCCGCTTGGTGTTTACAGAGCCGAAAGGATATCCTCACGGAGCTTGCCCACGTCGGTTTGGCGTACCTGGCTGCGCAGCGGCAGAATCAGGGGCGGCGCCACGGACAGGGAATCAATCCCCATGGCGAGAAACGTGGCCGTCATAGCCAGATCCCCGGCCAGTTCCCCGCAGATGCCCACTTTGACGCCGTGTTTGCGGGCGTTTTGCACCACCATCCAGATCGCGCGCAGCACGGCAGGATGGTGCGGATTGTAATACGGTTCGATCCGATGGTTTTGCCGGTCGATGGCCAGCAGGTATTGGGTAAGGTCGTTTGTGCCAATACTAAAGAAATCCGCGTATTCGGCCAGCCGGTCGCTGATCAGGGCGGCAGCCGGGGTTTCAATCATGACTCCCAGTTGGACGTCCGCCGCATGGGGGATGTTTTCCCGCTCCAGTTCTTCCACAACCTCCCGGACAATTTTCCTTGCGGCCTGCACCTCCCACACGGAGGAAACCATGGGCAGCAGCAAAGATACATGCCCTAAAGCGGCAGCCCGGCAGATCGCGCGCAGCTGGGTTTTGAAGATATCGGTCCTGTCCAGGCAGATGCGGATGGCGCGGTATCCCAGCGCAGGGTTTTCCTCTTTGGGAAGGTGGAAATAGTCGGGGGTTTTATCCGCGCCGATATCCATGGTGCGGATCACCACGGGACGGCCTTCCATCGCCTCCACAACGGAGCGGTAAAGCTGATACTGTTCCTCTTCGGTGGGGAAGGCGTCGCGTTCCAGAAAAATGGACTCGCTGCGGAACAGGCCAATCCCTTCGGCGTCGTTTTCCAGGACGGAATGAAGGTTGGCGTTGCCGTTAATGTTTGCCAGGATTTGGATTGTCTGCCCGTCGAGGGTGACATTGGGCTTTCCCACATGCTCCTGCAGGGCGCGCCGGTGGGCTTCATATTCGTCCTGCTTTTGCTGGATACGGCGGATTGTACCGGTGTCGGGATACAAAAAGACTTCCCCGGTAAAGCCGTCCACTGCCGTGGAAGCCCCGTGAAACCCTTTTTGCAGATGGGGGCCTGCACCGACGATGGCCGGGATATCCATGTTGCGCGCCAGGATAGCGGTATGGGAATTGGCAGAACCCTCGCTGGTGACGAACGCCAGGACTTTTTTGGGATCGAGCTGTACGGTTTCGCTGGGGATGAGATCCTTGGCCGCGAGGATCACCGGTTCTTCGGGAAGCTGGATTTTATTCTGGGTATTCATGAGGATTTGCAGGATCCGCTGGGAAACATCCCGCACATCGGCAGCACGTTCCTGCATATAAGGGTCGTCCATGGCGGTGAACATGGAGGCAAGCTGGGCGGCGGTTTTCGACACGGCGTATTCCACATTCATGCGTTCTTCCTGGACAATGCGGATGACCGCGTCGGTAAAATCCAGATCCTCGAGCATCATCTGGTGGATGTGGAAAATCATGGCGCTGGCTTGCCCCACAGTGGGCAGGGCATTGTCATACAGCTCCTGAAGCTGGTCGACTGCCCGCTTCTGGGCTTCCCAGAAACGGGCTGTTTCCTGCTCGGGGTTGGCGATGAGGTGTTTTTTGACAGCGGCATGTGTCCGGCGGTAAAAAAACAGGCGGCCGATCGCCGTGCCGGATACCACGCCTTTTCCTTTTAATGTAATCATAGGGATAAAAGCCTCAATCCTTTAGGTAGGGCAGAAGGGAAAGCCTTCTGCAGCAATTAACGGAGAGATTCAGCAAAGATAACGAAAAAAGAAACCGCTTTTTTACCATCATACTACAAAAAGAGCAAAATTTCAACAACGCTTCCGGAATTTCTTGCTTGTCTCTTTACATTTACCCGTACAGGTTTTACAATGAGGAAGAATACCGGGCAGGAGGGATGGAATTGGAACCGAAAGTATTTGCGGTGCGGCTGGACCGCCTGTTTTCGGAAGCCGAGCTTGCCCGATGGCTGCCGTATACGGATAGGGCACGGTATAGCCGTCTTGCCTCCGGAAAACGGGATGCCAGCCTTGCCGGGGAACTTTTGGCAAGATACGCGGCCTGGAAGGAATTTGGGGCAGATCCCCTGCGTCTGCGGATCAGCCGGGCCGGGCAGGGCAAGCCGTTTTTTGTGAACCGCCCGGAAATCCATTGGAATATCAGCCACTCGGGACAATGGTGTGTGTGTGCCGTGCATGACGCGCCGGTGGGGATCGATGTGCAGCGATTCCAGGCGGTGCGGTTTGACGCCATTGCGCGGCGGTATTTTCTGCCGGAGGATCAGGAAGCCTATCGGCAGGCCCCGGACACACCGCGGGAATTTTACCGGCTGTGGACCAAACGGGAAGCCCTGGGCAAGTATTTTGGCGCCGGGCTGCGGGAACTGCCGGAGCAGGCGGCGAAGGGATGCCGGTTCTGGTGGTCATGGAAGCTGGAAGGGTATGCCCTTTGCGTGTGTGCCAGAGATCGGAGCTAGCGGTGCTCCTTGCAGGAAAGCTCTTCCACGTCCAGCCGGAACACGCATACGGCTTCCAGCATATCTTCAGGGAATTGCCAGTCTTCTTTGCCGGTGTGGCGCATCATAATTTCTTGCAGAGCCGCGCGTTTTTCTTTGGGGGTGTGCAGCATGGTCACGGTGCCCGTACCGATGATGCTTTGGAACCGCGCCGAATATCCGCACGCCTGCGCGCTTTCTATCAGCTGGTATCCGGTATCCAGTTCAAACCCCACGCAGGGGTTTTGGGAGAGCAGGGTGATTTTTCTTCCTTCCTTGGCGCTGTGGAAATAGAAGGTGTGCTTGCCGCCCTGTTCGGTATACCCGAAATTCAAGGGGACGATGTATGCCTTCCCGGCGTCGCAAAGCCCGAGGCGGCAGCAATCGCAGGCCCTGATAATTTCCTTGATTGTTTGCAGATCGGTCACCTCCCGGTCGCTCCGGCGCATGGCGATCCCTTCCTTTCGTGTTTTCTATGGATATTGGCGGGCAAGGCCCACACCCAGATCGCGCCTGCGGCTTCCAGCCGCTCAGCCGGGCGGAAGTTTTAGGCAGTGCGCCCGCGGTTTTTCCTTTCTGTATCCATTGTACCACGCTTGGCGGCAGGCAAGCAAGGGATGTGCTGAAGGCGCGGGCTTGACATTTTTCCGCAAAGATGGTTTAATAGAAACCATATAAAAGTTTCTTCAGGGCAGGGTGCAAGTCCCTACCGGTGGTATAAGGGGATCCCCTTGAGCCCACGAGCCGCAAGGCATGATTCGGTGTGAACCCGAAGCCGACAGTCACAGTCTGGATGAAAGAAGAACAAGGGGGAGGGTTTTCCTAACTCCCGGAATGTGTATCTTACCCTGAAGCGCCGGAATGGGCTTCAGGTTTTTTGTTTTTGGAGGTGATCGGATGGACGAAACTTATATGCGCCGGGCCCTGGCTTTGGCGGAGAAGGGCCGGGGGTTTGTCAGCCCCAATCCCTTGGTGGGTGCGGTGCTGGTAAAGGATGGCCGCGTCATTGGGGAAGGATGGCATCAGAAAGCCGGCGGGCCCCACGCGGAGGTATATGCTGTGCGGTCTGCGGCAGAACCCGTGCGGGGAGCTACCGCCTATGTGACGCTGGAACCATGTTCCCATCAGGGGAGGACCCCGCCCTGTGCGGATCTTCTCATCCGGGAAGGCGTAGCGCGGGTCGTCGTGGGCTGCCTGGATCCCAACCCGGCTGTGGCAGGCGCGGGGGTACAAAAGCTGCGCGATGCGGGAATCTCCGTCACCTGCGGGGTGCTGGAGGACGAATGCCGTGCGCTCAATCCGATCTTTTTCCATTATATCACGCACAAAACCCCCTTTGTAGTTCTCAAAACGGCCATGAGCCTGGACGGGAAAATTGCGGCGGTTTCCGGGGAATCCCAGTGGATTACCGGGGAAGCATCCCGCGCAGATGTGCAGGAGCTGCGTCACGCCCTCAAAGGGATCCTTGTGGGGGTGGGGACGGTACTTCAGGACGATCCCCGTCTGACCTGCCGCAAAGAGGGCGGGGTTTCCCCGGTACGGATCGTGGTGGACAGCCATCTGCGCACCCCGCTTTCCGCGCGGGTATTGCAGGATTTAGATAAAGCCCCCACCTGGTTTGCCGCATTGCCGGATGCCGCGCCCGAAAAACAGGAGGCCCTGCGGCAAAAAGGGGCCAGGGTGCTGCTTTGCAGGGAGCGCGGCGGCCGGGTGGATTTGCAGGACTTGATGAAGCAGCTTGGCGCACGGGAGATCGACAGCCTCCTGCTGGAAGGCGGCGGGGAGATCCATGCCTCCGCGCTGGAGCAGGGGATTGTCCACCGGGTGATTGCCTACATTGCACCAAAGATCCTCGGGGGGAAGGATGCCAAAACCCCGGTCGAAGGGAAGGGCTTTTTCCATTTGGCGGATGCCTGCCGTCTGCGGCATATGCGGGCGCAGCCCATCGGGGAGGATATCAAAATTGTGGCAGACGTGGTGCCGCGTGGGGAGGGATAGCCTTGTTTACGGGAATTGTAGAAGAAATCGGCGTGGTACAGCAGGTGATCCCCGGGGAAAAATCTTCCCGGCTGGTGGTGGAGGCCGCGAAGGTACTGGAGCAGACGAAAATCGGCGACAGCATTTGTACCAGCGGGGTATGCCTGACGGTCACCCATCTGGATTCCCGCAGTTTTACCGCCGACGTGATGGCCGAAACCCTGCGCCGCAGCAAGCTGGGGATGCTGCATCCGGGCAGCCCGGTGAATCTGGAACGCGCCCTGCGGCTCGACAGCCGGCTGGGAGGGCATATTGTCAGCGGGCATATCGACGGCGTAGGGACGATCACCGGGCTGCGCCGGGAGGACAACGCCGTATGGGTCACGGTGGCGGCAGAGGAACCTGTCCTGCGGTATGTGGTAGAAAAGGGTTCCATTGCGATCGACGGCATCAGCCTGACGGTGGCGGCGGTTTCAGCGGATGCGTTTCAGGTTTCGGTGATCCCCCACACCGGGGAAGAAACCACCCTGCTGCGCGAGCGGGAAGGTGCGCCGGTAAACCTGGAATGCGATATGATTGGCAAGTATGTGGAAAAATTGCTGCGTGGACCCGCAGCATCCGTGCCCGCTCCCTCCTCACTGACAGAGGCTTTTTTGCGGGAGCATGGATTTAATTAATAGAAAGGATGAGCCTATGTTTCAATATCATACCATAGAAGAAGCTCTGGACGATCTGCGGCAGGGGAAGCTGCTCCTGGTGACGGACGACGAAGACCGGGAAAATGAAGGCGACCTGATTTGCGCGGCGGAATTCGCCACCACGGAAAATGTAAACTTTATGGCAACCCATGCCAAAGGGCTGATCTGTATGCCGATGAGCCGGGAGATGACCCGGAAGCTGGGCCTGTCCCAGATGGTGGAAACCAATACGGACAACCACGCCACGGCGTTTACGGTATCGATTGACCATGTGGATACCACCACGGGGATTTCCGCCTACGAGCGGGGCCTGACCGCCCGCAAGGCTGTGGAGGACGGGGCAAAGCCGGAGGATTTCCGCCGGCCGGGACATATGTTCCCGCTGGAAGCGAAGGACGGCGGCGTACTGGTGCGCACCGGACATACCGAGGCGACTGTGGATTTGTGCCGTTTGGCGGGACTCAAGGAATGCGGCCTGTGCTGCGAAATCATGGACGATGACGGCCAGATGATGCGTACCCCGCAGCTGCAGGAATTCAGCCGGAAGCACGGGATCAAATTCATCACCATTGCCCAGCTCATCGCGTACCGCCGCCAGAAGGAGTCGTTAATCGAGCGGGTGGCCTGCGCTGATATGCCGACAAAATACGGGCAATTTACCATTTACGGCTACGAGAACCGGGTCAGCGGCGAGCATCATGTGGCTCTCGTGATGGGCGAAGTGGATCCCGATACGCCGATTCTGACCCGGGTGCATTCCGAATGTCTCACCGGCGATGCATTGGGCTCCCTGCGCTGCGACTGCGGGGAACAGTATGCGGCCGCCATGCAGCAAATCGCCAAAGAAGGCCGCGGGATCCTGGTGTATATGCGGCAGGAGGGCCGCGGGATCGGGCTGATCAATAAGCTCAAGGCGTATGCGCTTCAGGATACCGGGCTGGATACGGTCGAAGCCAATCTGCAGCTGGGATTCCCGGCGGATCTGCGCGACTATGGGATCGGCGCGCAGATCCTCAAAGACCTGGGGGCTAAAAAGCTGCGCCTGATGACCAACAATCCCAAAAAGATGAAGGGGCTGGAAGGATATGGTCTGGAAATTGTGGAGCGGGTGCCCATCCAGATGCCCAGCCACAAAGAAAACGAGTTTTACCTTCGCACGAAACAGCAAAAAATGGATCACCTGCTGGAGTTCCCTTCGGGATGTTCCTGCGGGCATTGCGGTAAAGATTAAGTAGGATCTCAATTTCAGGGAGGAATCTATCATGAATATTATTCAAGGAAATCTGATTGCGCAGGGGCTGAAAATCGGGATTGTCGCATCCCGGTTCAATGAGTTTATCGTCTCCAAACTGATTGGCGGCGCGGAAGACGGCTTGCAGCGGCATGGCGTGCGCCCCGAGGACATCGACCTAGCCTGGACGCCCGGCGCGTTTGAGCTGCCGCTGGCGGCACAGAGAATGGCGCAGAGCAAAAAGTACGACGCGGTGATCTGCCTGGGCGCGGTGATCCGCGGCTCCACCCCGCATTTTGATTATGTGTGCGCGGAAGTATCCAAAGGGGTGGCAGCCGTATCCCTCAAAAGCGACGTGCCCGTCATTTTCGGCGTGCTGACTACCGACAGCATCGAGCAGGCCGTGGAGCGTGCCGGGACAAAGGCCGGGAACAAGGGCTTCGACGCAGCAGTAACGGCCATTGAGATGGCTAACCTGCTCCGCCAGCTGTAAGATGGATAGGCAGCCGGTTTCCACGTTGATTTTCGACTACGACGGCACTCTCCATGACAGCGGCAGGCTGTATGCACCGGCTTTCCGGCATATGTATGCCCAGATGGTGGCGGACGGCATCGCCCCTGCACGCGGCTGGGATGATGCGGAAATCAACCGGTGGCTGGGATGCACCGCCGAAGAAATGTGGCGGGAATTCCGGCCGGATTTGCCGCCGGAGCAGGCGCAGAAGTACGGCCGGATGATCGGCGAGTGGGAAAACGACGCCCTGCGGCGGGGGGAAGGCTGTTTGTATCCGGGGACGGAGGAAACGCTTGCCGATTTGCAGGGGAAAGGGTACCATATGGTGGTGCTGAGCAACTGTCATCCGTCGTACTTGCAGGCGCACCGGGAGGCGTTCGGGCTGGATCGGTTCTTCGATGGTTTTTATGCGGCGGGTGCGTACCAGTTCCAGCCCAAAGAGAAGATTTTTCCCATCCTGGCGCAGAGACATCCCGGCCCGTTTGCGGTGATTGGCGACCGCCGCCACGATATGGAAGTCGCCCGCGTACATGGGCTGTTTTCGGTCGGATGCCGGTATGGGTACGGCAGGCAGGAGGAACTGCTGGATGCTTCCTGCCGGATCGACGCCGTTACCCAGCTACAGGATATTTTTTAAAAGAAATAAAACCTTGGGGGCTTTTTCTTGTAAAAGCCCCCCTTTCTATGGTATGATGGACGAAGAAAGCAATAGGCGGTTTTCTTGCCCGCCCGCGGGCGGACAGGGAAAAGAGGAATCGGAGGGATGGCATTGGCAAAAAGGATTGTACTGGCTTTAGGAGGGAACGCGCTGGGAAGCACGCCCGAAAGCCAGCGGGAATCCGTGAAAGAGACGGCAAAAACCATTGTGGGGCTGATGCAGGACGGCTATGATGTGACGATAGGCCATGGCAACGGACCCCAGGTATGGATGATCCACCAGGCCATGGACATTGCTTCCGCGCAGGAGGAAAGTATCCCGCCCATGCCGTTCCCGGAGTGCGGGGCCATGTCCCAGGGATATATCGGCTATCATTTGCAGCAGGCCATCCGGCAGGAGATGCGCCGGCACGGGATCCATCGGGAGGTAGTCAGCCTGATCACCCAGGTGGTGGTGGATCCGCAGGATCCCGCTTTTGCCCGGCCGTCCAAGCCGATAGGACGGTTTTATTCCCGGCAGGAAGCCCTGCGGCAGCAGGAACGCGGCTTTGCCTTTATGGAGGATGCCGGCCGGGGATACCGCCGGGTTGTCCCGTCCCCGCAGCCCCAGCGCATCGTAGAACTGCCCGCGGTACAGCATCTTCTCGAGCACGGCGATGTGGTGATTACCGTGGGCGGCGGGGGAATCCCGGTCGTCGAAACCCCCCAGGGATACCAGGGGGTGGCCGCCGTGGTCGATAAGGATCAGTCCAGCGCTTGCCTGGCGCAGGCGATTGGGGCGCAGTTTCTGGTTATTTTGACGGCGGTGGATCGGGTATGCATCCATTACCGCCAGCCAAACCAGCAGGAGATCCCCCGGATGACCGCCGCCGCAGCACAGGAATACATTGCCCAGGGGCATTTTGCCCCCGGCAGTATGCTTCCCAAAGTCGAAGCGTGTTTATCTTTTGTGAAGGCCAACCCCCAAGGAAAAGCCGTGATTACCTCGCTGGGCAAAGCCAAGCAGGCGCTGTCTGGGGAGACCGGGACGTGGATCCTTCCCTGACGGACAAACGGCGCCGCGTGCGGAAGGGACAAATTTCGCCGGGAACTCCCGGTATACTGATCGTGTGACGTTGGAAGGAGGCAGTTATGGAAGAACAACAGGAAAAGAAACCGGTAAATAAAAAGAAAATCTGGATTCCCATTGCGGC
>CAJFOO010000035.1 GCA_904397205.1 uncultured Clostridia bacterium | reverse complement strand
TTAGTCCGGCAGCAGGAATACGTTGGTATCGGTGGAGAACCCGGCCACATTATACAGCACCAGCACGTCTGTGATGCCGTGCTCCTGCACAAATTCACTGACGGACGCTTTATAATGCCGCAAATCGAGCATATACACCTGCTCGAAATCGTTCGCGGCAAACGGCGCGAAGGTATTGGCGTAGGAATCCTTGATAATCAGCAGCTTGCGGCCGTTTTGCACCTGGGTATCAATGCGGGTGATCGGCTGGTTGCCGTCTAGGAACACCGGGTATTTATCCTTGTTTTCCAGGTGCGAACGCTCATACATGCTGTCCGAAACCTTTTCCGAAGTGCCCGCACCCTCGTTATAGGTGACGGTGACAGGTGCATCCTCCGGCGGCAGGAAGGCCGTGATGGTATCGGGCTGCGCAGTATACAGGGTGGCTTTGGAATAGGTGGTTCCGAGGAAATCTTCCGATAAGATTTCCTGGCGGTACCAGCTTACGTCCCGCACCGGCAGGCCCACGGTCTCGCACCACTGCTGGTAGGCGTAGCACGCGCCAAGCGAAGTCCAGTGGTGATCAGTGCGGTAGTAAATATATTCGTCTTTATGCCCGCGCAGGGTGTTGCGCAGGTCGATAAACCCCGGTATGGTTTCCCTGGCCTGGATAAGCAGCTCGTCCTGATCCACCTCCGGGGCAAACGCGGGCAGTTTGTCATGCAGGACATAGCTGGCGGTAGGGACAATCATCGTATGCACGTCCACCTGGTAATTCTGCTGCATCTGCTCGGTAAATTCCTTCACATACTGCAGGTTTTTGGCATATTGCTCCCGGTTGATATACCGGCTGGAAAACTGCGGGATATTGTCGGTAAGGTCGTGGCGCTCAATGAGATAGCCGTCCTTGCCAAAATATGCCCCTCCGGAATCCTTTTTCTGCAAGGCCACCTCGGCCAGCGTCTTAGCCCCAACCCAAAAGTCGCGGAAGGCGAAGTGGTCGGTAATATAGGTATCAAAATCGCTGGTAAACGACGTATCCAGCAAGCTGTCCACCGTCAATGACGGAAACGGCTGCAAGGCGCGGTTTTCGTTTTCGGAGAACGCTTTTTTCGGCAGCGCCAGGTTGACGATTGCCAGCCCAAACAGCAGTACCAAAAAAATGACCGACGTGGCGACGGCTGTTTTCTTTTTCATCCTTCCACCTCCTAAAATTTAAAGTACAGGAACGGGTTATAAGTGCCGCCTACCAGATATGCGGTGGACAGCAGGAACAAAAATACCAGGCACGCATTTTCTACCAAAATGGGCAGCAGGGTTTTGTCCTGCCACACCTTCAGCAGCGTGCGGCCAATCTTGGCCGGCAGCGGCGTGCAGGCAAGGATAAGGATCACAAGGAGGATCGCGTGGGTCAAAAGCAGATACAGCGCGCGGTCGTCCACAGCAGGCACGCCGCCAAAGCCGAACATCACCTGGATGTATTCCCAGCCCTTGCCCAGCGAATCGAATGCAAAGATCACCCAGCTGATCACCACAAAGAACAGGGTGTAAATATGGCCGAACACCCGCGGCAGGCGTTCGAGCACTTTGAGCAGGAACAGCTTTTCACAGATGAGCAGGATGCCGTAATACACGCCCCAAACCACAAAGTTCCAGCTTGCGCCGTGCCAGATGCCGGTACACAGCCAGACAATACTGATATTGATCAGTTGGCGGGGCAGGCCTTTGCGGTTGCCGCCCAGGGGGATATACAGGTATTCCTTGAACCAAGTCCCCAGCGAAATATGCCACCTTCGCCAAAACTCCGTGATACTGCGGGACGTGTAAGGATAATTAAAGTTTTCCAGGAAAGTAAATCCGAACATCTGCCCCAGGCCTATCGCCATATCGGAATACCCCGAAAAATCAAAATAGATCTGGAAGGTATACGCCAGCGCGCCAATCCAGGCGGAAAGCACGCTCAGCTCCCCGGTCTGCATCCCGGAAAGCTCCGTCCACACTGCACCGATCCCGTTAGCCAGCAGCACCTTTTTTCCCAGCCCCAAAACAAACCGGCGCACACCCAAAGCAAACTGCGGGAAGTTCTCGCGCCGGTGATCGAGCTGCTCGGCCACGGTGGAGAACCGCACAATCGGGCCGGCCACCAGCTGGGGGAACAGCGTAACGTATGCCCCAAAGGAAATGGGGTTGCGCTGCGCCTTGGCGTCGCCGCGGTAGACGTCGATGGTGTAAGACATCGTCTGGAACGTATAAAACGAAATGCCAATCGGCAGCGGCAGGTTCAGCGGCGGGATGGAGGTGTGGAATAATGCGTTGATATTGTTCACCACAAAATCCCCGTACTTGAAGAAGCCCAGCAAAGCCAGATTAATCACCATGGAAGACGCTACCACCAGCTTGGCCCGGTTTCGCTTGCCCTGGTTTATCAGCTTTTCGACCAGCAGGCCATGGGTATAGTCCACCACGCTGGAAAACAGCATCAGGACAATGTATACCGGCTCGCCCCAGGCATAAAAGACCAGGCTGGCCAGAAACAGGATGAGGTTTTTCAGCGGACGGGGAGAAAGGTAATACAGCCCAATCACCAGCGGCAGGAACAAAAAAATAAAGTTCAAGCTGCTGAATACCATAAAATCCCTCCTCTTATTCAGGAAAATATTGCGGGAGGGCCTGTCCCCCTCCTTAACAGTCTTTTCTATTATACTCTAAAATGTTAGGAAGTCAATGAAAGTTACAGAAATTCAACCAGGAATTTCCCCCGCCTTCCACAGCGGCTTTCCTTCCGTGCAAAAATAAAAGACAACCGCCCCCCGGCAGCTGTCTCTTTCCCTCAATTAAATAGGTTTCCGCCAGTTAGTTTGTGGCGGCATAAAATGCATTGACGCCTTTCTGCACCTGTGCCTGCGCATAGGCCTGCTGCTCCTCCTCGCTGGCGCTGTCCATACTCTCGTCCACCGCGCCCAGCATCAAAAACGCCACATAATCCCCGTTGCGCACTACCGTAGAGGCTTGCAGCTTCGCCCAGTCCTTGGGATATACCATAGCGGTTTCCACATACATATCCCGGTTCTTCTGCATGGCCTGCTGCACCTGGGCGCCCTTGCCCGGGGCCGCTTTAATGACAATCAGCATATCCGGGTTGGCGCTGATTGCCGGCATCTCGCCATATACCTCGTCCACCAGCGAAGCGTCCACCGGGAAATTGGCGTTAAGGATTTCCTGGGGAATTTGGGTATTTGGCAGGTAACCGCTTCCATACGCTGCGGCAATCGCGCTGCGCACCGCCTGGGCGCTGGGGCCGGCGGAAGCTGGCGGCGCGCTGGAGGCAGGCGTGCTGGAAGAGGCGGCCGGCTGGCTGGAAGAGCTTGCCGGACGGGAAGAAGCCGCGCTGCTGCTTGGGGCCGACGACTGCGGACGGGAAGAAGCCGCGCTGCTTGCTTCTGAAGAAGCGGCGCTGGAGGCACTGGAAACTTCCGAAGACACGGCGGACGATTCCAAAGCCGAGGATACCATGCTGCTTTCCAGCTCACTGGAAAGGGAAGAACCCCCTCCCAAAGACGACGCCCCGCCGGCACCGGAGGAAAGCGGCTCACTTTCTGCACAGCCGGCGAGCACACCTGCGGCAACCGCCGCAGCCAGGCCCATCAGGATCCCTTTTTTTATCTTCATAACTGTTCCCCTCTTTTATTCAAAAATTTCCAGGACCCCCTTCCGGGCCCTTTTCCGCTGACCATTATAACACACAGCGCGAAATTTGTCATCTTTTTTCTTCATCCTCCAAAGGGGAAGGGGCGCAGGTTCTCCTTTTTGCACAAATTGTCCCCACTGTGTTGGAAAATCCAGAAATCCTTGTCGAAAAAAACCACCTGGCAGATATTGACGCACCCTGAAAAATCTTATATAATGAAAATTAGCCATATTTTTTGGACACTGGAGAAAGGAGGGCTACTTAACATGATCAGTGGAGCTGAAATGATGGTCAAATGCTTGCAGGAAGAAGGCGTGCAGATGACCTTCGGCTATCCCGGAGCGGTTATCTGCCCCTTTTACGACTATCTATCCCAATCGGAGATCCGCCATGTGCTGGTGCGCAGCGAACAAAACGCCGCCCACGAGGCCAGCGGATACGCCCGTACCAGCGGCAAAGCCGGCGTATGTATCGCCACGTCCGGCCCTGGCGCCACCAATCTTATCACCGGCCTTGCCACGGCCTATATGGATTCCATTCCCCTGATTGCCATCACCGGCCAGGTGAATTCCGAACTGCTGGGCCGCGATGTCTTTCAGGAAGCCGACGTGACCGGCGCTTGTGAATCATTTACAAAACACAGCTATCTTGTGAAAAACACCGAGGATATCCCCCGCGTGTTCAAGGAAGCCTTCCATATCGCCACCACCGGACGGCCCGGCCCGGTTTTGATCGACGTACCCGTTGATACGCAAAACCGCAAGGTAAAGGAATTCATCTACCCCGACAAGCCCCGCATCCTGGGCTACAAACCCCGCACCCAGGGGCACGCCATCCAGATCAAAAAAGCGCTGGAGGCCATTGCCGCCGCCAAGCGCCCTGTGATCTGCTGCGGCGGCGGCGTGGTGCTGGCCGGGGCGCGCGAAGAAATGGTCGCCTTTGCACAAAACAGCGGACTGCCCGTGGTGTCTACCATGATGGGCTTCGGCGTTATCCCCATGGACAGCAACCTGTACATCGGGATGATTGGTTCCCACGGCAAGCCCTTTGCCAACCGCGTGATGAATGAATCCGACTTGATTATCCTATGCGGCGCGCGCGTAGGCGACCGGGCGGTCAGCGCCCCCAGCCTGCTGGAAGCCCATGCCAAAATCATCCACATTGATATTGATCCCGCGGAAATCGGGAAAAACCTTTCCGTCGACGTACCCATTGTCGGGGATATTAAAAAGGTGCTGGCAGAACTGGCCGCACAAGTGCAGAAAACCTCCTGTGACGAATGGATCTCTACCGTCCTGGAGTATAAGAATTCCTATATCCCCCGCGGCGAACCCCGGGACGATTTTGTGGAGCCCCGGGCGTTTGTGCGCGATTTGTCCGCCATGATGGAAGAGGAAGCCATCCTGACGGCAGACGTGGGACAAAACCAAATCTGGGCCGCCAATAACTTCAATGTAAAGGAAGGCCGGTTTCTCACCTCCGGCGGCATGGGTACCATGGGCTATGCCCTGCCCGCCGCCATTGGGGCCAAGCTGGCAAAGCCACACCGCCAGGTGGTGGCCATCTGCGGCGACGGTTCGTTCCAGATGTCCATGTGCGAACTGGCCACCTTATGCCAGGAACAAGCCAATGTCAAGCTGATTGTTTTCTGCAACGGGCGGCTGGGCATGGTGAGCGAAATCCAGGACCGTCTTTACGGCGGCCGCCACACAGCCACCGTTTTGCAGGGCGACCCGGATTTTGTTCAGCTGGTGCGGGCCTACGGCATCCGCGCTGAGCGGGTCCATAGCAACGCCCAGGCCAAGGAGCTGGCAAAAGAAATGCTTGCGTCGGATAAACCGTTTGTGCTTGTGTGCGAGGTCGATCCCGCCACGCCGTCGATATAAGGAAGGGGGCGCACATCAAAATGAAATATACCCTTTCCGTGCTGGTCGAAAACCAGCCGGGCGTATTATCCAAGGTATCGGCGCTGTTTTCCCGGCGGGCGTTCAACATCGACAGCCTGTCGGTCGGCGTAACCGAAAATAAAGAGATTTCCCGCATTACTATTGTAGTGGACGGCGACGAACATATTGTGGAACAGGTGGAAAAGCAGCTCAACAAGCTGATTTCCGTTGTCAAGGTCAAAAATCTCACGGAGAGCGGCCCGTTTATCAGCTGCGAACTCGCACTGATAAAGGTCAACTGTCCGGCAAAGCTCCGTCTCGAGATCATGAAGATTGCCGAGATGATGGGCGCCCGGGTAGCCGACGTCACGCTCAATTCCCTCACGCTGCAACTGGCAGACAGCCATGAAAATATTGAAACCCTGACCAGCCTGCTGCGCCCGTACGGCATTAAGGAGAGCGTTTGCACCGGTACCGTTGCCCTCGAAAAGGGCTCTGGCACGGCCCGCAAACAGGACGCTTAACCCCCGCGCCCGCACAGCGAGCGGATATAGAGGATAAATTACCATTTCTTAGGAGGAATTCCCCATGCAAAAAGCCAAAATTTTCTATCAAGCCGATTGTGATCTAAACCTGCTCAAAGGCAAAACCGTCGCCATTGTAGGCTACGGAAGCCAAGGCCACGCCCACGCCCTCAACCTGCACGACAGCGGTGTGAACGTGGTTGTCGGCTTGTATGAAGGCAGCAAAAGCTGGGCCAAGGCTGAGCAGGCCGGCCTGAAGGTCATGACGGCCGCCGACGCGGCAAAAGCAGCCGACATTATCATGATCCTGCTGCCCGACGAACGCCAGGCCGCCGTGTACAAGGAGAGCATTGCCCCTCACCTGACCTCCGGCAAAGCCCTGATGTTCGCCCACGGCTTCAACATCCACTACGGCCAAATCCAGCCGCCCAAGGATGTGGACGTGCTGATGATTGCCCCCAAAGGCCCCGGCCACACCGTGCGCAGCGAATATGTGGAGGGCAAAGGCGTGCCCTGCCTCATCGCCGTACAGCAGGACGCCACCGGCAAAGCCCAGGACATTGGCCTGGCTTATGCTGCGGGCATCGGCGGATCCCGTGCCGGCGTGATGGAAACCACCTTCAAGGTAGAGACGGAAACCGATCTGTTCGGCGAACAGGCCGTCCTGTGCGGCGGCGTTACCGCGCTGATGCAGGCTGGCTTTGAAACCCTGGTGGAAGCCGGTTACGCACCGGAAAACGCTTACTTTGAGTGCATCCACGAGATGAAGCTCATTGTGGATCTCATTTATGAAGGCGGCTTCTCGCGGATGCGCTACTCTATCTCCGACACCGCAGAGTTTGGCGACTACGAGACCGGCAAGCGTATTATCACCGAGGAAACCAAGAAGGAAATGAAGAAAGTACTGCAGGAAATCCAAGACGGTACCTTTGCTTCCAAGTGGATCAACGAAAACCAGGTGGGCCGCTCCCACTTCAATTCCTGCCGCCGCATTGCCGCCGAGTACCAACTGGAATCCGTGGGCAAGGAGCTGCGCAAGATGTATTCCTGGAACGACGAAAAATAAGGATTCCTTTCCTATAACTATTCTATAAAAAGCCTGCGGAAAAGAATTTCGCGGGCTTTTCCATTACAGAAAGGGCGATCGCATTGGAGAAAAAAGACAAACGTTTTATAAAAATTTATAAGGAAGGGTTGATGGAAGGCGGGCAAATCTGGGTGGATACCGAAACCGGGGTGCAGTACCTGGTGATCTTTTCAGGATACGGGATCGCCCTGACCCCTCTGCTTGGGCCGGACGGAAAACCGATAATTTCCCCTTTGCCAGTAGAGGAAGGGCTGGACTAACAAACAAAACCACCGGGAGGAGCTTTCTTCCGGTGGTTTTGTTATCGCTATCGCTATCCAATCCTAAAGGGTTATATTCCCAAATGCATGGCCTTAGGCGTCTTTTCCTTCAAGCAACTGGTGAACATTTGTAAGGTATCGTCGTCAAACGCCCGCAGGGGGATCCCGATTTCCCCGTGCTGCGTCAATAGAATGTACAGGAACTGCTTGGTCTTTTCCACCCGCAGCACATCGCTGTATTCCACTTCCGTGGTACGGGAAATAGTATACACCTCCATATAGCTTTCTTCGAGTGTGATGGTTGTCTGCGGCATCAGATCCTCCCGGCTCTGACGGAACAGCAATACCTGGACAGACCGTTTCATCCGATGCCGCAAAAACAGCATCAGCCCGCCAAACAGCGCGCAGGCCAATCCCACCATAATCAGGTAAGCATACCAAGGGAACTTGCAGAAATACCCAATCACCAGCAATACTGCCAGATATGCGCAGGAAATCAGGATGGCCCGCGGGACCGTGTTGACATTTTTCCGGGTAGCCCGGAACATATTAAAATCCAGCAATTCTTTTTCATTCAGTCTATATGTGATTTTGACCATCGTTCTCTTCTCCTCGGCTAAGATAAACCCCATTCAGACAAGCGGAACCCCCCAATGCGCCCGTGGGGAACAGCAGCGGTACCAGTTCGGGCACAGAATTCACAAAAGAAGCCGCCCCATATGCTTGCATTTCCTCTTTTTTTCCATATCCATATAAAGCGCCGATAAAATCCACCCCCGTTTTCTGCGCGCCGGCGGCGTCATACCAGGTATCCCCTACCATTACCGCCCGCTGCGGGGGGATACGGCAAAATTCCAGGCACCGGCGGATCAGGATGGATTTATCGCTCTCCCGGTCGGAGATATCCGCGCCGGCAATATAGGCAAGCCAAACGTCCAGATGGAAATGCTTTAGCAGCACCTCTGCCATGGGCTGCGGCTTCGAGGTGGCCACGCAAACCTTTGTACCGGACCGGCGCAAAAGGGCAAGCAGATCCGTCATGCCGGGGTAGGGGGAGTTGTTAAAAATCTCCCCGCCGTTGTAATGCTTGCGGTATAAGCGGATACATACCTCGGCTTTTTCCAGGGGCATGTGGGCAAACCGGACCAGGCTGTCAAAAATTGGAGGGCCAATAAACCGGGTATAATCAAACCCCTCCGGCATCCCCCATTGCATTTCCGCCAGCGCCTTTTTCACCGAAGCGGTAATGCCCGGCGCAGATTCCATCATCGTCCCGTCCAAATCCAGCAAAACCGCATCATACCGGCATGATCTGGCCCTGTTGCTTTGCTGCTGTGCCATACATGCATCCTCTTTCGCCGTCAACTGCCATCCTCCTTATCCATTCGCCGCATCCCGGCGCTGCCGTGCTTTTTCCAAAAAGCGATCCGATTTTACGCTCACCCGCTGGTGCGTGCCTTTGGCGATACATCCGGCGCTGTCGGCCGCTTCGAGGGAAAAGGTATAGACCCGTCCCTCTGCTGCCGTGAGGGCCGCCCGCACCGTCACCATATCGCCTTCCACGGTGGGGGCCAGATGCTCCACATGCACCTGGGAGCCGACGGTGGTACAGCCTTCTTCCAGCAGCGGCTGCACGAGTGCGGCAGCCGTACCTTCCATCCAAGCGATCACCGTAGGGGTACCCAGTACGTCGATACTCCCGCTGCCAACCTGGCTGGCCAGATGCTGGGATTCAACAGGGAATTGTTGTTCAAAAGAAGCGCCGATTGTCTGTTCACTCATTGGATTTCCTCCTATCTTATGCTATAATAACCTGGATAGGATCCCCGTATCCAGGAAGGATTTTTTTACCTGCTTCGGACAGATCCCGGCAAGCTGAGCCTGCACCAGCTCACACGCCCGGCCAAGAACAATACTGCCGCCTGCGGCATGCGCGTTTCTGGCTTTCTGCGGATATTATATCATAATTTTTTGTATTTTGGAATAGAGGAAAAGGAGAACACGCTATGCGGAACCCCACAAAAAAACCCATTTCTTCCCGTCGGATCCATCTCCTGGATGAAATCCGTGGGTTTGCGGTGCTGTGTATGATCTTTTACCATGGGTTTCATACGCTCTCTCTGCTGCTGGGCTGGTCCTGGGCACAGACGCTGCTGGAGTTCTTCACCCCGGCTGAGCCCTGGTTTGCCGGGGCGTTTATTTTCCTTTCGGGCATTGCATCCAACCTCACCCGCTCCAACTTGGGGCGCGGGCTGCGGCTGGCGGTGGTCGCGGTGGTGGTCTCCCTTGTCACCATCTTTTTTGTGCCCGGCCAGCCCATTTATTTTGGTATCCTGCACCTGCTTTGCGTGAGCATGATCCTGGTAGGGTTAATCAAACGCTTTCTCGATAAAATCCCCATCTGGGCCGGGATCGCCGTCTGCGCGGCGGCATATTTGTTCACCATGGGGATTTCGCGCCGGTTTTTGGGGATCGCTTCCCTTCCCCTGATCCCGCTGCCGGACTCCTGGTACCAAACCGACTGGCTGGCGCCGCTGGGGATATACAGCCCCGGGTTTTTCTCCGCCGACTATTTCCCCATCCTGCCATGGATATTCGTCTTTTTGGGCGGCACGTTTTTCGGCCGTTACGCAGCCATGGGGAAATTCCCTGCCTTCACCTACCGGTCCACAGTACCAGCGCTGTCGTACATCGGCCGCCATGCCTTGATCTTCTATATCGTCCATCAGCCCGTGATCTATGGCGCCGCCTGGATCATCCAACGGGTTTCGGCATAGCCGTCATGGTCTCCCCAAAGACATTCCTAAAACGGGTCTACGCTCCGTAGAGAGACGGCACTCTACGATCCGTGCGTAGACGCCGAGGGACGGATTGTCTATAATGCAGATAAAAGGAGGAGGGCAGGATGCATTGATGAATCAGAGAAAAATTGGGAAATTCATCGCGGAAATGAGAAAAGCACAGGGGTTCACTCAGCGGCAGCTTGCCGATACGCTCTGTATCAGCGATAAAACCATTTCAAAATGGGAGTGCGGAAAAGGGCTTCCTGAAGTTTCCCTGATGCTGCCATTGTGTGAGGCCTTGCATATTACCGTTAACGACTTGCTTTCGGGCGAAAGGGTTTCCCCGGTGGATTATCAAAAAAAGGCGGAGAAAAATATAATGGATTTGATGAAAGAAAACGAAGAAAACAGGAAAAAAATGGCGTTGTCCATTATTACCGTCGCAATCACGGTCATCGCTGTATGCGCCCTGATTGTAATAGCATCCTATATTGACCTGCCTACGGTGGTACGGATCATATTGATTGTGGGTGCTGTTTTCGTGGCGGTAGCGGGCATAGCAGCGGGCGCAATGCTTAACATTAAGGCCGGTTATTTTGAATGCCCATATTGTAAGGAACTCTTTGTTCCGAGCATGAATGAGTATGTAAAAAGCTATCATACTTTTACAAAACGCAGATTAACCTGCCCCAAGTGTGGAAAAACAGGGATGTGCAAACATCGTGTCACAAGATAAACAAGGCTTCCTCTATTGTTTTGACAGAGGAAGCCTTGTTTTTTATATATTTTGCCCAATAGTTCTTAATCCCCCTTGCAATCCCTGCTTTCCTTGAAAAAGGAGTGTCTATCCTTCCCCTTGCGATTTTGTCCCCTATCGCGTATAATGAAAGAATATGAATAGTGAGAGAGGTCGAAACATCCATGAAATT
>CAJFOO010000034.1 GCA_904397205.1 uncultured Clostridia bacterium | reverse complement strand
TTGCAGGGTTTCAATCATTTCGGCCAGGCTTTCCGCATGGATCACCCCTTCATGGAACACTTCGTGTCCGAAACGCAGGGGATGCTCGAGGTGATCGAGGGGGACAACCTGTTTTTTTTGTACCTGGCAGATTTTCATTTCCACCAGGTTGGAGCCAATGTGAATCACAGCCGCTACTTTTCCGCCCTTGAGCTGCGCCATAAAAAACCGCCTTTCTGTTCATTGAATCTGACATACAGTCATGCGATACGCCTGTTTTTGGGCCAATGGTTCGGATAATCCATATTATAGCAAAAAAACCGGGATTCATCAATCAATCCCCGGGAGTTTTGTGTTAGGAGTATGTTAAATTTTACATATTTTTACCAAAAAATGTAAAAGATACAACAGGGAAATGAAAAAGTTACAAAGATTTATTTGTTTTTTGAGATAACTGGTGATATAATAATAAATATATAATTGTGTTTTATTGAGAAAATGCGGCAGTCGGCCGTATATGAGGGATATATTTACACTAAAAGGATGATGAAAATTGAATAAAAAGAGGTATTCTCGTCAGCCGTCCCGTCCCCCTCGGAGGTCTCGTCGGAGAAGCCTTCTCCTTCCCGCGGGTGTGGGGGGGATCTGCCTGTGCGTCGCAGCCGGGATTTCGCTGGCCGTGGCCCTGTCTATGCCTGCCCCGGGAGATTCCAGCAGCTTGCAGCAGGAAATTTCTTCCGATACCGGTACCGGGAGCTTATCGAACCAGGGCGCGACAAATACCGAGGTATCCGTTGGTTCCGTGACGTCCCCCGCCATGTCTGAGGGAGGGGCGGATTCGTCTGCCGCATTGTCGCAGGCCAGCTCCGGCGCCTTCCAGAGCGACCCGGAGTTTTTTGAAAACACCGCGTTTTTAGGCAATTCCATGATTGACGATCTATATACCTACGGCTTGGCGGACGGCGCGGATTTTTATTTTAAAACCGGCCTGACCGTGCGCACCGTATTTGAAGAAACCATGAATAACCGCAGCGTCCCGGTAATTGACGAGCTGAAAAACGGGCAGTACCGCGACGTGTTCATTATGTTTGGGGAAAATGAACTGGGCTGGGCTTATGCAGACGTGTTTATTGAAGAATATGGAAAAGTGATTGACAAGGTCAGGGAGTACCAGCCGCAGGCGAACATTTATGTCCACTCGATTTTCCCGGTGTCGGCTTCGGCCTCGCAGAGAAATTCCTTTGGCGTCAATAACGAACGGATTGAAGAATATAACGTACTGCTCCGGCAGATGTGTCAGGATAAAGGCGTTTCGTATTTAGACGTTGCGTCCGTGATGAAAAATCAACAGGGAGTCCTGCCCGAAGACGCAGCGTATGACGGCGTACATCCCAATAAAGAATACTGCCAAAAATGGGTGCAGTACATTGAACAACAAATCAGCAAAGGAGAATCCTAAAAATGAAGAACAAAAAAACAAAAGCCATCTTACTCGCCAGTGCCTGCGCGGTCTTTGTACCGCTGCTGGCCGCTTGCTCCCAGACGCAGGAAACACCGGATCCGGTTCCCGAAAGCAATGTTTCCTCTGCGGCGTCTTCTGCACCGGGGGGGCAGGCCCTCTCCCTGGACAGCATGGCGCAGGAAATTATTTCGGGCCTGTCGCTGGAAGGGCTGGAGCAGTCGGAGCCTGATATGGCGATGGAGCGGATTTACGGCCTGACGGAAGAAGAGCAGGCCCAGGTAGAGGAAGTGGCGGTCTATGTCGGTACGGGCGGCGCTTCGGCGGACGAAGTTTCGGTATGGAGAGCCAAGGATGCCGACGGGGTAACCATGATCCAGGAGAAGATCCAAGGGCGTATCGATACACAAAAAGCGAATTTTACCAATTATCAGCCGCAGGAAATGCCTAAGCTGGAAAACCCCTGCATCGTCACCCAGGGGAATACAGTAGTCCTTGTGATTGCCGGCAACAGTGACGAAGCAGCCTCTTTGATCGAGGGAATGCTGGGATAAAGGAGAGAGAAACGCACCGCAAGGGGCGTTTTTTCTTTTCCTAATTTTCTCTTCTTTTCCAAGAATATTCCTTTTTATATATTGTTTTTTTGGGGGTTTTCGGTGCGGATTCCCTGTTTTATCCAAAAGTTTTAAAAAAATATGAAGAAAATAAGAAATATATTTTGACAAATTTTCAAAGATATACTATAGTTAAAGAGGGGGAATCCTCATGAGTATATTCGGCCTATCGCCGGGATGGAAGGGATAACTATGCATAAAATCGTATTGATTGATGACAGTACCTTTAACATCAAGGTGCTGACCTCCATTTTAGGGAATAATTACCATATCTATAGCGCCTACAGCGGGCAGGAAGGCTTGGATTTAGTCCAGGAAGTCCTTCCTTCCCTCGTGCTGGTGGATATTATTATGCCGGGGCTGGATGGGTTTCAGGTGATCGCGCAGCTCAAGCTGAATGAAAAGACCCGGGATATCCCGGTGATTTTCCTGACGGGCTTGTCGGATACCGACAGTGAGGAGCAGGGGTTTGCCCTGGGCGCGGTGGATTATATCACGAAACCGTTCAGCCCGAATATCGTGAAAGCCAGGGTAAAAACCCATACGGAATTATATGAATACCGGCGGATAGTGGAGCATATTGCCCAGTTGGATGGCTTGACAGGGCTTCCCAACCGGCAGCATTATGAACGGCGGGTACGGGAACTGTGGTCGTTGGCGGTGCAGGAAGAAACGCTTTTTTCCATGGCGTTGGTATCGGTGGATTTCTTTAAAGAATACCGGGAAAAATATGGTTATACCTATGGGGACGATATCATCCAGTCTGTGGGGATGATTTCCCAGACCATGCTGCGCAAAAGCCGGGACTTTTGCGCCCGGTATGGTGGGGAAGAATTTATCCTGCTGTTCCCGGATACAGATAAGGATTCCGCGGCGGCAATTGCAGAAGCGATCCGCTCGGCCGTAGAGGGGCTGCAAATCCCTCATGCTACGTCTGCGTGTTCTTCGGTGGTGACGGTCAGTATTGGAGGCGCCACGATTGCCCCGAACGGCGAGAATGATTTTGAAGAATTTATGGATACGGTAGACAGTATGCTGTATGAAGCGAAAGAACAGGGGGCCAACCAGGTGGTATGGGCTGAAGTGCGGTAAAGACAGGCGGGTTTCCCGTCTTTTTTTATGCTTTTTGAAATAATTAGCACTCTTTTTATTCGAGTGCTAAAAATTAATATATTATTCATAAATGTTCCGGGAAATGTTCATATTCTTTTCGTACAATAAGAAGCAGAGAAAAGAAAGTGCAAACATTTTTGCCTCATAGGAAAGAGGAGTGGTTTTTATGAATACACAAAAATTTACTAAAAAATCCCTGGAAGCGATCCAGTCGGCTCAGTCGCTCACCGTGGAATACCAGAATATGCAGGTGGAACAGGTGCATCTGCTGGCTGCCCTGTTGGGACAGGAAGATGGGCTGATCCCCCAGCTCCTGCAAAAGATGCAGGTGGATGTGGTACAAATGGAAACCATGGTGGATCAGGAGATCTCCAAGATTTCGCGGGTCAGCGGCCCGGGCCGCGAGCCGGATAAGATTTATATTTCCCAGGATGTGGACAAAGCGCTGAACCGCTCGGAAAAGCTGGCGGACAATATGAAGGACGAGTATGTGTCGGTCGAACATATTTTCCTGGCCCTGATTACGGAAGCCGACCATACCCTGCGGGAAATTTTCAGCCGGTTTTCCATCACAAAGGATACGTTCCTGCAAGCGCTCGCCAGTGTGCGGGGGAATACCCGCGTGACCAGTGACACGCCGGAGGATACCTATGACGCACTCAAAAAATACGGCACGGACCTGGTGGAGCAGGCGCGCCAGCAAAAGCTGGACCCCATCATTGGCCGGGATGATGAAATCCGCAACGTCATCCGGATCCTGTCCCGCAAAAGCAAAAATAACCCTGTCCTCATCGGTGAGCCCGGCGTGGGCAAAACTGCCATCGCGGAAGGGCTCGCCCAGCGGATTGTGCGGGGGGATGTGCCGAACAGCCTCCAGGATAAAACGGTATTTTCTCTGGATATGGGTTCCCTGATTGCCGGCGCCAAGTTCCGCGGGGAATTTGAAGAGCGTCTCAAAGCCGTGCTGACGGAGGTGAAAAAGAGCGACGGGCGTATTATCCTCTTCATCGACGAGCTGCACACGATTGTGGGCGCGGGCAAAACGGAAGGCGCGATGGATGCCGGCAACCTGCTCAAACCGATGCTGGCCCGCGGGGAGCTGCACTGCATTGGCGCGACCACGCTGGACGAGTACCGGCAGTATATTGAAAAGGATCCGGCCCTGGAACGCCGTTTTCAGCCGGTGCTGGTACAGGAGCCGACCGTCGAGGATACCATCGCGATCCTGCGCGGCCTGAAAGAACGCTACGAGGTGTTCCACGGCGTGAAAATCCAGGACGGTGCAATCGTTGCCGCCGCGACACTGTCGAACCGGTACATCACCGATCGCTTCCTGCCTGACAAGGCCATCGATCTGGTAGACGAAGCCTGCGCCATGATCCGCACGGAGATCGATTCCATGCCCACCGAGCTGGACGTCATCCAGCGCAAGATCATCCAGCACGAAATTGAAGAAGCCGCGCTGAAAAAAGAAAGCGATTCCCTCTCCAAGGAACGCCTGAAGGACATCCAGAACGAACTGGCAGAAATGCGCGACCAGTTCAACGAAATGAAGGCGAAATGGGACAATGAAAAAGCCGCCATCAGCAAGGTACAGAAGCTGCGGGAGGAAATCGAACAGCTCAACGCGGAAATTGAAAAGAGCGAGCGGGAATACGACCTGAACAAGGCGGCCGAGCTGAAATACGGCCGGCTGCCGCAGCTGCAAAAGGAACTGGAAGCGGAGGAACGCCTGGCGCAGGAAGGCAAGCAAAAGAACAGCCTGCTGCGGGATAAGGTGACGGATGAGGAAATCGCCCGTATTGTGGAGCGGTGGACGGGGATCCCGGTGTCGAAGCTCATGGAAAGCGATCGGGATCGTCTGCTGCACCTGGGGGATATCCTGCACAAGCGGGTGGTTGGGCAGGATGAAGCGGTGGATCGCGTGACGGATGCGATTATCCGTTCGCGTGCCGGCATCCAGGACCCCAACCGGCCCATTGGTTCCTTCCTGTTCCTCGGGCCGACGGGTGTGGGCAAGACCGAGCTGGCGAAAGCCCTGGCGGAAAGCCTGTTCGACGACGAACACAACCTCATCCGGATCGACATGAGCGAGTATATGGAAAAATATTCCGTATCGCGTCTGATTGGGGCCCCTCCGGGATACGTCGGCTATGAAGAAGGCGGGCAGCTGACGGAGGCCGTGCGCCGCAAGCCATACTCGGTGGTCCTGTTTGACGAGGTGGAAAAAGCCCATCCCGATGTGTTCAATGTCCTGCTGCAAGTGCTCGACGACGGCCGTGTGACCGATTCCCAGGGCCGTACGGTGGACTTCAAGAACACCATAATCATCCTCACCAGCAATCTGGGCAGCCAGTACCTGCTCGAGGGCATACAGCCCGACGGCAGCATCTCCGCAGAGGCCCAGG
>CAJFOO010000033.1 GCA_904397205.1 uncultured Clostridia bacterium | reverse complement strand
TCTTGTTATCCAGCCCTCCGGCTGTATCGGTTGAGCAAAAGTCAGCGTGGGATTGATGTGGTATCTTTATCTAAGTGAACCCCCCCGTTCCCATTTGGAGATGGCCTGGCGGCTGGTGTTGAGCTGTTCGGCCAGTTCTTCCTGTGAAAGGCCTTTTTGCTTGCGCAGTTCCGTAAGCCGGTTGGCGATGGAAACTTTCATATGCATTCTCCTTTTTGTCAGATTTATTTTTATCCTAGCATGTCCTTTTAAAAAATACCAGCATTTGACGGTTTCTTTTTCGCAACTATTGGTTGCGCAACCCATGGTTGCGGGAAAATTACAGGATTGAAACTGTATTTTTCCCCCTGGGGATGCTATAATGGTATACATGTATAGACAAAAATATTTACAGATTCGGTTGCAGGAGGGAAGGAGGAACCCATGAAACACAAAGGGAAAGTTTTCTTGTTGGTTTGTGTTATGGCGCTTCCTTTCCTGTTTAGCGGCTGCTCCTCAATCGGTGTGGATGTGCAGACCCTTATGCGCCCGCCCAAGGCCACCGGGGAACGGCAAGAGATTTATGAGGCGGTCGAACAGCAGGCCGGCTCGGGCTTTATCTGGAAATACCCGCGCACAGGGCAGTATCGCTCGGCAGTGATTATGCAGGACGTCACCGGCGACGGCGTGGAAGAAGCTGTGGCCCTGTACGCCCCCAGTGAACAAAATACCGGTGTGGGAACGGTAGCGCTGTTTTTGCAGCAGAAGGAAAAGGGCGGATGGGAAGTCTTCGGTTCCTACGAGAATACGGCCGTATCGGTGGATCAGGTCTGCTTTGGAGATTTGGATCAGGATGGAAGGATGGAAACCGTGATTGGCTGGGGGAATTCCGTCGGCGGGATGCGGGAGTTTTCCATTTATGACTGGAGTGATTCCAGGATGGAGGAAATCCCTGTAGGCAAGCAGATGTACAGCGAGATGCTGCTCTATGACTTTGATGGGGACGGCGGTATGGAAATTTTTACCGCGGCTTTGGATCTTTCAGGACAATCCACTACCGCAAAGCTGATGCGCCTATCTGCGGAACAGCAGCTGGAAATCCTGGGTTCGGTGCAGTTAGACCCTTCTGTGGTACAGTATGCTCATGTTGCGGCAGGACAGGTATCTGCTGACGGGACCATTGGCGTCTACCTGGATGGGGCGGTGGATGCTTCTGCCCTGATTACCGAGCTGGTGTATTGGGATAAAGAGCAGAACCTGCTGCACGCTCCGTTTTCTTTGGAAGACGGGGAGATCCGCTGGCGGGAAACGGAAGTGTATGCCGGGGATATCAACGGGGATGGCGTGCTGGAATTTCCCATGCCGGTGTATCCGCCCGATGCTGGGGTCAACCAGGCCCAGTTTTTTCACTGGATGAACTGGGATGCGCAGGCAAACCAGTCGGTTTTGGTTTCCGCCGTGTATATCCACCCAACAGACGGGTATCAGTTGGTCCTGCCTTCCGATTGGCAGGATACGGTAACGGTGCGTGAGGAGGAATCCAGCCGGTCGGTTACCTTTTATGAGTGGGTGCAGGGCTCCTCCGGCAGTACCGGAGCATTGGGGGCTTCCCTGCTGAAAATCCAGGTGTTTTCCCAGGTGGAATGGGATACCCTGCCGGATCAAAGTACGTTCCATGTACTTGCGCAGGAGGAGGGCTCGGTGTATGTATGCTCTTTGCCAAACCCCAGCCATCCTCTGGCGAAGACAGCGGAGGACATTACCGCGGCATTTTCCCTTTCCTCATAAGGAGGGGATCGCAGACACAGGCATAACAGCAGAAAGGGGACGATACGAATGAAAAAAATCCTAGTTGCGGAGGACGAGCAGGCAATCCGGGAATTTGTGGTCATCAATCTGCAGCGCGCCGGGTATGATGTGGTGGAAGCGGAAAACGGTGAACAGGCCCTGGGGATCTACCAGCGGGAAAACGGCAATTTCGACGTGGCCGTGCTGGACATCATGATGCCCGGCGAGTACGATGGTCTGGCGGTGTGCAAGGAGCTGCGCAAAAAGAGCGGCACGATTGGTATCATTATGCTCACTGCGCGCACGCAGGAGATGGACAAGGTGACGGGCCTGATGATGGGTGCGGACGACTATGTAACCAAGCCGTTCAGCCCGTCGGAGCTGGTAGCGCGCGTCGACGCGGTATACCGGCGGGTAGCGCTGGCCGAGATGCGCAGCGAAAACAATTTTAAAGAGGAAATCCGTTCGGGGGAATTTGCCCTGAACCTGCGCAACCGTTCCCTCATGAAGCAGGGGCGGCTGATCGAACTGACGCAGGTGGAATTCCAGATTATGGAATACTTTTTCTCCAACCCCGCCACGGCGCTGGATCGCACGGCAATTTTAAAGCATGTGTGGGGGGAAAATTATTTTGGGGAAGAGAAAATCGTGGATGTGAACATCCGCCGCCTGCGCATGAAAATTGAAGATGAGCCCTCAAATCCAAAGCACATCATTACCGTATGGGGGTTGGGATATAAGTGGGAGGCTTAGCGCGCACCCTGTGGGAAAAAAGACGGTCGGTCCTGCGGATAAAGGGGATCACCCGCCGCTGGATGCTGAATATCCTGGGCGTGGTATTTCTGGTTTTGCTGGCGGTGATCCTCACACTGTCTTTTGTCACGCAGAATTATGTGTATAACGGGATTTTGCAGGTGATGGACAGCAGCTCCCAGGAGCTGCTGAACATATTTTCCGGGTACCGCAGTGCGGATCCCGAAGACTTTGTTACAAGCGCCCGGGAATATGTGGAAAATTTCAGCAATAAACAAAATATGGAATTGATGGTGATCAACACTGCCGGGGAGATTGTGGTGACGTCCACCGGGTTTTCTCCCGACAATACCCAGCCAAAGCCCGACTACGATGCGGCCATGCAGGATGCGGACGGCTACGGGACTTGGACGGGGCGGCTCTCCACCGGGGAAAAGGTGATGGCAGTGACACAGCTCATGCGGGATGCCGACGGCAACTATATGGGGGCTATCCGGTATATCGTGTCGCTCACCGCTGCGGATATGCATATTATCATGATCGTCCTGGTGCTGGTTTTGCTGGGGGTATCTGTGATGCTGATTATCTCGCTGTCAAGCCTCTTTTTTATCCGCTCGATCCTCTCCCCGGTCAAGCAGATCAGCGCGACCGCCAAAAAGATTGCGCATGGCGATTTTAATGCGCGCATTGAACATACCCGCCAGGACGAGGTGGGCGAGCTTTGCGACACCATCAACGATATGGCGGTGGAGCTGGGGGCGGCCGAGCAGATCAAAAACGACTTTATCTCCTCGGTATCGCACGAGCTGCGCACCCCGCTGACCGCGATCAAAGGCTGGGCCGAGACCATGCAGAGCGGGGAAATTGACCGCCAGACATTTGACCGGGGGATGGGGGTTATCATCCGGGAATCGGAGCGGCTTTCGGGGATTGTGGAGGAGCTGCTGGATTTTTCGCGGATGCAGAGCGGCCGCATGAGCCTGATGATGGACCGCATGGATATCCTGGCGGAGCTGGGCGAAGCAGTATACATGTTCAGCGAGCGGGCCGCGTCGGAGCATAAGTTTTTGCTGTATGAGGAGCCGTCGATGCTCTCGCCGGTGCTGGGGGATGTCAACCGATTGCGTCAAGTTTTTGTAAACATTATCGATAATGCCTTGAAATATACCGAAGAAGGCGGTACAGTAAATGTAAGCGCGAAGGAAGCCGATGGGTTTATCCATGTCATTATCGCCGACAGCGGTTCCGGCATCCCATCGGAGCATCTTCCCAACGTGAAAAAGAAATTTTATAAAGCAAATCAGACCATCCGGGGATCCGGTATCGGTTTGGCGCTGGCCAACGAGATTATGGAGCTGCACGCGGGCAATTTGGAAATTGAAAGCGAGGAAGGCGTGGGCACGGCAGTGACCATCACCATCCCTACGATCAAGCAGCGGGAAACCCCGGATCCGGACGGCGGACCGGCAGCCCAAACCGATCCGGCGCCGGAAGAAAGGAATCACGAAAACCATGGCTAGACAGACCACAAAACGAATTACCTCCATTGGCGGGCAGGCGCTTATTGAAGGGATCATGATGCGGGGGCCGAAAAAGACGGTAGTGGCGTCCCGGCTGTCGGATAAGAGCATCGACGTAGAGGATATGAAAGTGACTCCCCTGAAGGAAAAATGCCGCATTTTCGGCTGGCCTTTCCTGCGGGGGATTGCCGGGCTGATTGAGTCGATGACGATTGGCTACCGGGCCCTGGGGATTTCGGCAGACAAGGCGGGGGTAGATGAGGAAGCCGAGCTGAGCAAGTTTGACCAGTGGTGCAACCGGGTATTTGGGGATAAGCTTATGCCGGTCATCATGGCAGTGGCCGGGGTGTTTGGGGTATGCATTGCGATTGGGCTGTTTTTCTTTTTGCCGGTGCTGTTGTTCAATGGCATCAAGTGGCTGGCCGGCAGCCCGGAATCTCTGGAATTCTGGCGCTCCACCATTGAGGGCGTAACGCGTATTTTGATTTTCCTTTTGTATTTGGTGATCATTTCGGCCATCCCGTCGGTACACCGGATGTTCCGCTATCACGGTGCGGAGCATAAGACCATTTTCTGCTATGAGAATCAGGAAGAGCTCACGGTGGAAAATGTGCGCAAATACCAGCGGTTCCATCCCCGCTGCGGGACAAGCTTCATGGTACTGATGCTGATTGTGGGGATCATTGTGGGATTTTTTATTCCGTTCCAGGATCCGATCCTGCGGGGGTTCTGTAAGGTGCTTTGCCTGCCGATCTGTGTGTCGCTGGGGTACGAGCTGATCCGCATCTGCGGCCGGCACGATAATATTGTTACAAGGATCATTGCTGCTCCCGGTATGTGGATGCAGCGCGTGACTACCAAGGAGCCGGACGACGAGATGATTGAGGTGGCTATAGCGGCCATTCAGGAGGTCATCCCGGAAAACGGCGAGGATTTGACATGCCCATGCCGGAAATAGCGGGGGAGACCATTGCGGAGATTTACCGCGAGGGGGTCGGGATTCTGCGCGGCGCCGGAGTGGAAAGCCCGTCTTTTGACGCGGTGTGCCTGCTGGAAAAGGCGTTCGGCCTCACCCGCCAGGGGCTGCTGCTGTATGGGGAACAACTGGCAAAAGCCGCTCAGGCGGCAGAGTTCCGGCGGATGGTGCAGGAGCGGGCCGGCGCACGGCCGCTGCAATATATCCTCGGGGAATGGCCCTTTTGGGATCTGACGCTGCGGGTGGGCGAAGGGGTGCTCATCCCCCGCGAGGATACCGAAACGCTGGTGCGCACGGCAGCGGACATGTTGTGTGGGTTCTCCGGCCCGCAGGTGCTGGATCTTTGTGCCGGCAGCGGGGCGGTGGGCCTGGCGCTGGCACGGGAGCTTCCGGGGGCGCAGGTATGCTGCGTGGAACGGTACGAAGAAGCGGCCGTTTTCTTGCAGGAAAACCTGCGCCGTTACCCGCAATTTGCGGTGCGGTATGTACAGGGGGATGTGCTGGATCCGATGTTTGCCGCACAGTTTTCCAGTATGGATGCCATTGTGAGCAACCCGCCGTACATCCCGGCCGGGGAACTTCCTGTTTTGCAGGAAGAAGTCCGGCGGGAGCCCGCGTCCGCGCTGGACGGCGGGGCGGACGGCCTGCAATTTTACCGGGCGCTGGCGGCTTATTGGATCCCCCGCCTGCGGCCGGGCGGAGTGGCGGCGGTCGAAATCGGGGAAGGCCAGGCACATGCCGTGGCGGATTTGTTTGCGCAGGCAGGGCTGGAACAGATCCGTTTTGCCAACGATCTGGGCGGAATCTGCCGGGTGGTAGCCGGTATACGCACAGGATAAAGAAGCTGTAGAGCCATCTGGATCAAGATGGCTTTTTTCTTGCCGCAGAGACGGGGATTCCTTGCGCTTTTGGGAAAAATACAGTATAATAGAGGGAAACCGAAACAGAGTCTGGAAAGGGGAGAGGCGTTTGAAAAACAATAAACAGCCGGAGAAAGTCGCGGTGGCGGTGGACAAGGACAAGGCCCTGGCGACCGCGCTGGCGCAAATCGAAAAGCAGTTTGGCAAAGGGGCCATCATGCGGCTGGGACAGAACGAGGCCATGCAGGTGGAAGCGATCTCAACCGGATCGTTTTCGCTGGACATGGCGCTCGGGATCGACGGGCTGCCCCGGGGACGCATTGTGGAGATTTACGGGCCGGAATCCTCCGGCAAGACCACCCTGGCCCTGCACTGCATTGCGGAAGGGCAAAAAGGCGGCGGGAACGTCGCATTTATCGACGTAGAGCACGCGCTGGATCCGGTCTATGCCCGGAACCTGGGCGTGGATGTCGACTCCCTGCTGGTGTCCCAGCCCGATACCGGGGAGCAGGCACTGGAGATTACCGAGGCGCTGGTGCGTTCGGGAGCGATCGACGTAATTGTTGTGGATTCCGTGGCCGCACTGGTGCCCCGCGCGGAAATCGAGGGTGAAATGGGTGACAGCCATGTCGGCCTGCAGGCCCGCCTGATGTCCCAGGCACTGCGCAAGCTGGCCGGGGCGATTGCCAAATCCAACTGTGTGGCGATTTTCATCAACCAGCTGCGGGAAAAGGTAGGCGTCAGCTACGGCAATCCGGAAGTGACCCCCGGCGGCCGTGCCCTGAAGTTTTATTCTTCCGTGCGCATCGATATCCGGCGCATCGAGACCATCAAAACCAGCACCGAGATCATCGGTTCCCGCACGCGGGCCAAGGTGGTCAAAAACAAAATGGCCCCGCCGTTCCGCGAGGCTGAATTCGATATTATGTACGGCAAGGGGATTTCCCGCACCGGCGAGATTTTGGATCTGGCGGTGGATCTGGACATCATCAAAAAGAGCGGATCGTGGTTCTCGTATGGCGATACCCGCCTCGGGCAGGGCCGCGACAATGCGAAGGCCGCTATCGACCTGGAAGAAAACGCTGCGCTCAAGCAGGAAATCGAAGAGAAGGTGAAGGAAGGCGCGACAAAGCTCTATGCCAAGGCCAAAGGTAAGGGCCGGAAAAAAGAGGACGAGGCCGAAAGTGCCCCCGCCGCCCCCGATCCAAAGGCGGCGCCATCTTCGGAAGCCAAGCCATCCCCGCTGCCGGATATTCTCTCCGAAGAAATTGTGCTGGACGAGCCGGAGACCGAAGCCAAACCTTCCTCCCGCCTGAGTTCCAAGGCGAATATTGATATTGTGGTGGACGACGACTGATGGTGATTACCGCCATGCAGCCGCGCCGCCGATCGTTTACGGCATTGTTCCTGGATGGGGAATGGGTGTGTAATCTGGATACGGAAATCCTGTGCCGCACGGGCTGGCAGGTTGGCCAGGCGATTACCCCGGAAGAGCTGGAAGAAGCCCAGCAGGCATCCGACATGCGGCGGGCGCAGGAGAAAGCCCTGTATCTGCTGGAGTACCGGAGCCATTCCAAAAAGGAACTGGAGGAAAAGATCCGCCGCACGTCCAGCCGGGAAGCCGCTGCCGCCGCTGCGGATCGGATGGAGGAACTGGGGCTGGTGGACGACGAAGAGTATGCCAGGCGGTATGCGGCGCAGCTTTTGGGACGGAAAAAATGGTCGGCTTCCCGCACGGTGTATGAACTGCGGCAGAAGGGGATCGATCCGGAGCTTGCCGGGGAATTGGTGGAGGAACTGGCAGAGGATCCCGAGGAAGCTATCCGCCAGATTGTGGAAAAAAAGTATGCCCGCTGCCTGGATGACGAAAAGGGCCTGCGCCGTGCGGTGCAGGGTTTGCAGCGGCTGGGGTACCGCTATGCGGATATCCGCCGGGTTTTGCGGGAATACCGCGACGAAATAGACGAAACAGAATACGAGGAATAAGGAAAAGGACCACATCTGGTGTGGTCCTTTTGTTATGTTCCCTGTGTGGAAGTGGGGGACGGCCATTCCAGGCTCAAAGGGCCGCTTTGATAGGTGCCATCCTGGCTGAAAAAGAGCAGGCGGCTTTGTGTGGCCAGCAGGAGTTTATCACAGTTGGTTTTTGGCAACAGATCTGGAAGGGAAATATCCACCGGTTGGAGAAATTCTATCTCTACGCACTTTTCCTGCCGCTTGTATTCGCTGATAGTGGAGGAATCCACCGCCAGCGACACAACATCCGGCTGGGGAATGGTTTGGATTCCTTCCAGAATCCCTTCCGCCAGGTATCTCCCTTGCCCTTCATTTACAGGGAACTGCTGTGGGATGCCCTGGGTATATACTGTGACAGTGCGGACATTCTGCACCGAAAGGGAAGAGGAAACAGCCGGAGTGGAAGAGGGTGAAGAGGAAACCGGCTCGGCCGAGCATCCGAAAGCCGCCAAAAGGCACGCGGCCAGCAGGGGCAAAAGAAGGAATGGTTTTTTCATGGGACTGGTTACCCCCTGCGCCATTTGATGCCCTGGGGCGTGTCTTCCAGCAGGATGTTCCTTGCTTTCAGTTCGTCGCGGATCCGGTCGGCGGTCGCCCAGTCCTTTTCCTGGCGTGCTTTGGTGCGCTGGCGGATCAGTTCCTCAATTTCTTCGTCCAGCGACGGATCCTGCCTGGCATAGAGCAGGCCGAGGACGTCTGCCATGCGGTTGAATTCGTCCAGCGCGGCCCGGCAGATCGCCTTTGAGGGAGCAGAAGCTGCCGTGAGGGTAGAGTTGATGTCCTTCGCCAGATCGAACAGGGCGGCAACTGCGTCGGCAGTGTTGAGGTCGTCGTCCATGGCCTCGATAAAGTGTGCCTCGTGCTTGGCAAACTGTTCCTGTAAGGCCGCGTCTTCCGGTTTTTGTTCCTCTTTGGCGTGGGAGAGCAGGAATTCCAGGTTCTCGCGGCAGGTATACAGGCGGTCGAGCGCGGCCCGGCACTGTTCGAGGATCTCCGCGCTGTAGTTGATGGGACTGCGGTAATGGGAAGCGATCAGCAAATACCGGATGGGTTCATAGCCAAACTGTTCCGCTACCTCGCGCACGGTAAAGAAGTTATTGAGCGACTTGCTCATTTTGTGGTTATCCACGTTGATGTAACCGTTATGCATCCAGTAGCGGGCGAACGGTACGCCGTTGCAGCATTCGGATTGGGCAATTTCGTTCTCATGATGCGGGAAAATCAAATCCTGCCCGCCGCAGTGGATATCGATGGTCTCGCCCAGATACCGGCGCACCATGGCGGAGCATTCAATGTGCCAGCCGGGCCGTCCGTTGCCCCAGGGGGCCGGCCAGAAGGGTTCGCCTTCCTTGGCAGCCTTCCACACGGCAAAATCCATGGGATCTTCCTTTTGTTCCCCCACGCTGATGCGTGCGCCTGCCTGGAGATCGTCGAGCGGCAGATGGGAGAGCTTGCCGTATTCCGCAAATTTTTTGGTGCGGAAGTACACATCCCCATTTGGTGCGGTATAGGCATAGCCCTTGTCGATCAGGGTGGAGATGATGGAAAGGATTTCATCCATGTTTTCGGTGGCGAGGGGATGGATGGTCGCGGGCCGTACATTCAGGCCTTTGGCGTCCTTCCAGTATTCCTCCATGTACTTTTTGGAGACGGTTTCGTAATCGGTGCCTTCCTCCTGGGCCTTGCGGATGATTTTGTCGTCGATGTCGGTGAAATTCTGCACAAAGGTGACGGTATTGCCGCGGTACTCCAGATAGCGGCGCAGCGTTTCAAACACGCAGATGGGACGGGCATTGCCGATATGGATGTAATTATAGACGGTCGGTCCGCAGGCATAGATTTTGACCTGCCCGGGGGTAAGGGGCTGGAATGTTTCCTTTTGGCGGGAGAGGGTATTATAAATTTTCATGGTCTGGTTTCTCCTGTGTTTCAGTTTCATGATGGGGCTTCGGCAGTTTTCCGCCGTTTGCCAGGCGCAGGTGGTGCAGCTTGCAGATTTTTTGGAAGGTGGGGTGCTGCGGGATTTGCGGGATAGGTTCTTTAGGAGCCTCCAGCTTGGCGCCGGTCTGTTCCTCCAGCTTGGCGGTGAGAAGCTCCACCTGTTTGCGCAGGCGTTCGCACTCAAAATTCAGACGGCACAGCTCCTGGGAAACCGGGTCGGATACATGGACCTGATCGAGATCGCAGGTGCGCACGCCGTTGACCTTGACCACCCGGGCGGGAACCCCCACGGCAGTGGCGTTATCGGGCACGGCGTCGAGCACCACGGCCCCGGCCGCCACCCGGGCGTTGTCCCCCACGCGGAACGGACCGAGCACCTTGGCTCCCGATCCAATCATGACGTTGTCGCCCAGCGTGGGATGGCGTTTGCCGTGCTCCTTTCCGGTGCCTCCCAGGGTGACATTTTGGTAAATGGTGCAGTTATCGCCAATCTCGGTCGTTTCGCCGATCACGACGCCCATGCCGTGATCGATGAACAATCCCCGGCCGATCTTTGCCCCGGGATGGATTTCCACCCCGGTTTTATGCCGTGCGACCTGGGAGATATACCGGGCGATGAGCTTATGGTCATGGCGGTAAAACCAGTTGGCGATGCGGTAGTACTGCACGGCGTGGAAACCCGAATACAGGAAAAAGATTTCCATCCGGGAACGCGCGGCCGGATCCCGGGCCAGGATAGAATCTAACTCTTGCTTTAGCTTTTTGAACATATATGAACACCTCTCTGTTTGCGCAGGGCCGCGCCGGCCCCGGTCCATCGTTTACTCACTTTATTATAGAAAGGCTTTTTGCGGAATGTGCAGGATTATTTAGCGGTTTTAATCAGATGCCAGTTTTGTTTCAGATAGATCCCTCCGGACAGCACCGTAAAAAAGACAGAAATCAGGATCAGGCTGTGGCCAATCAGGGCGAAAAACAGCCCGGAATCCGCTGCGCCCACGGAGAAGGAGGGCACAATCCCCAGGGAGATCAGCTCCTGGATGTATTGCAGGATAAGGATCACCAAAATAGCAACAAGCTGGCTGATGGTCTTAAATTTGCCCCAGGAATTTGCAGCGATGACTTTGCCGCTGTCGGCAGCAACCAGACGCACGGAAGTGACCATGAATTCCCGCGCGATGATCACCAGCACCGCCCATAGCTCTGCATGGCCCAGGGGCACAAAGCTGACCAGTGCGGAGATGACCAGCACCTTGTCGGCGACGGGGTCGAGGAATTTGCCGAAATCGGTGATCAGGTTGTATTTGCGGGCGATGCGCCCGTCGAGATGGTCGGTGAAGGAAGCGGCGGCAAAAATCAGCAGGGCAATCAGCATATGGTGCGGGATGGGTACAAACAGGGCCGCGACAAAAAACGGCACCAGAATGAGGCGCAGTACGGTGAGCTTATTGGGAAGGTTCATTGGCCGCCCTCCCCTGCCTGTACGCCAAACAGGTCGCACCCGGCGGCCCCGGTGATGGCGACGGGCACAATCTCCCCAACCTGTGGGGGCGTATCTGCGGAAAACAGCACCAGGCCGTCGATTTCCGGCGCATCCGCGTAACTGCGGCCAAACCATTGCTCCGCGTCTTCGTCATAGCCTTCCACCAGTACATCCAGCACCTGCCCCACACGCGCCTGTCCCAGCTTTTCCATAATCTCCATCTGGATTTCCATAATCTGTTCGGCACGGCGTTGCTTTTTGTCTTCCTCTACCTGATCCGGCAGTTCGGCGGCGGGGGTATCCTCCTCCTGGGAATAGGCAAAGCATCCCAGGCGGTCAAAAGCCGCGTCACGCACAAACCCGGCGAGTTCTTCAAAATCTTCCTCCGTCTCCCCCGGGAAGCCGGCAATGAACGTGGTACGCAGCACAAGCCCCGGAAGTTTTTCGCGCATATGGCGTACCAGCGCAAGCAGGCTTTGGGGATCGCCCGGGCGGTGCATGGCCCGCAGGATGCGGCGGGAGCAGTGCTGGAGGGGGAGATCCATATAGCGCAGGATTTTCTCCTCTTCGGCCATGCAGTCAAGCAGCTCCTCGGTAATCCGGTTGGGATAGCAGTACAGCAGGCGGATCCACCGCACCTGCGGGATGCGGCACAGCCGGCGCAGCAGGGCGGGAAGCTCCAGCCGGCCATAGAGATCTTCCCCATAGCGGGTGGTGTCCTGCGCGACGACAATCAGCTCTTTGACGCCCGACTGCGCCAGGGTTTCGGCTTCCTGCACCACGTCGTCGATGGGGCGGCTGCGGAACCGGCCGCGGATGAGGGGGATAGCGCAATAGGAACAGCGGTTGTCGCAGCCCTCGGCGATTTTGAGATACGCTGTGTGCGGCGGGGTGGAAAGGATCCGCCCGCCGCTCAGGGGAAGGGCGTCCTTTTCGGGGAAAGCCTCCACCTTGCTGTGGCTTTGCAGGGCATTGGCCAGCAGGTCGGCAATCTGCCCGTTGGCGCCGATCCCGACCGTCACGTCCACCTCAGGCATCTCCTGTTGGATCTGCTCGCGGTACCGTTCCGCCAGGCATCCAGTTACTACCAGCGCCCGGAGACGGCCTTGCTGTTTCAGGCGGGCCAGCTTGAGGATTTCTTCAATGGATTCTTTTTTGGCGCTCTCAATAAACCCACAGGTATTCACCAGGACAGCGTCGGCCTCCTGTACGTCGGCGCAAAGGGTAAAGCCGGCATTTTGCAGGCTGGAAAGCAGCATTTCGCCGTCCACCTGGTTTTTCGGACAGCCCAAACTGACCATCCCGACGGTATAAGACATGGCAACTACTCCTTCTATCTGGTATTTTGTGTCAAATTTTCCCAAGGGAGGATCGGGATGGGGTTCCCCGATCCCCCTTTTCACTCGCGTAAGCAACCAAACTCCCGTGATGGGATACGCCCGGCTTGTTTTCCAGTCCGCGGGGTGTAAGTTTCCTGTTCCCAGAAAGCCGCCTCGCGGCCTTCATCCAGGCGTTGCCTGGTCCGCGGCGGGCAGTGCCCGCTTCCAGGTCGCGGCAGGTTTTTCC
>CAJFOO010000032.1 GCA_904397205.1 uncultured Clostridia bacterium | reverse complement strand
GATCTGCCCAAAGCGTACCAGATTTCCCAGTACGATATGCCCCTTTGTAAAAATGGGTATATCCAGCTTTCCAACGGCCGCAAAATCGGGATTACCCGCATCCATATTGAAGAAGACGCAGGGAAACTCGTCCACCATAAGGGCAACACCTATGTGGATTATAACCGTGGCGGCGTGCCGCTGATTGAAATTGTATCCGAACCGGATATCCGCAGCATTGATGAAGCCCGTGAATATGTAGAAAAGCTGCAAATGATCATGCGGTATATCGGTGTATCCGACTGCAAAATGCAGGAAGGTTCTCTGCGCTGCGACGTGAATATTTCCCTGCGTCCCTTTGGGCAAACCGAATTTGGTACCCGTACGGAAATTAAAAATATGAACTCCTTTACCTTTATGGAACGGGCAATGAAATATGAAATTTCCCGCCAGGCGGATCTTCTGGACAGCGGAGAAGCCGTGCAGCAGGAAACCTTGCGGTACATTGTAGAGGAAGACCGTACGGAAAGTATGCGCGGCAAGGAAGACGCGAACGATTACCGGTATTTCCGGGAACCGGATTTAGTGACTATCTGCGTCAGTCAGGAGCAGATTGAGCATTTCCGCTCGATTTTGCCAGAGCTTCCCGATGCCAAACAGGAACGCTATGTACAAGAACTCGGTTTGCCTGAAACCGACGCAGCCATGCTCGTGAAGTACCGGCGGGTAGCGGAATATTTTGAAGCGGCTTGCGAAGGGGTGAAAAATCCCAAAACGGTGGCCAACTGTATCCTGGGGCAAATCTTCCGCCGAGTGGAAAACGAAACCGAAAAAGAAGCGTTTTCTATTTCCATTCCACCAGCGTACTTACGGGATCTGGTGCTTTTACTGGATCAGGGCAAAATTAAGATGAACCTGCTCAAATCTACATTGGAAAAAATGTTGGATGAAGGAAAGCCTGCTTCCCAATTTATTAGCGAGCAGGATATGGGCGGGATGGATCCGGCGGCCTTACAAACACTGTGTGAAGAAGCGGTAGCCGGGAATCCCCAGGCGGTCAAGGATTACCTCGGCGGAAAGGAAAAAGCTCTCAAATCCCTGCTTGGATATGTCATGAAAAATTCCCGGGGACGTGCCGATGCCATGGAAGCGGAATCCCTGTTGATTTCTTTGATCCGTTCCCAAAATCCGGAATCGTAACCACTAAAACGGGAAAGAAGCAATGGCTTTCCCGTTTTTAAAGGAGGGAGTGCATGCAGTATACCAGTTGGTATGCATCCATGCTCGGAAAGATTCTCCTGGCGGCAGATGACATTGGGTTAACCGGAGTATGGTTTGAGGGGCAGAAATACTTTCCCCTCCATCTGGACAAGGAATCGCAGGAAAAGGAAATCCCCTTATTTCAAAAAGCCAAGCAGTGGCTTGATATCTATTTTTCAGGGAAAGATCCGGGGTTTCCTGTACCGCTTCACTTTACGGGAACCGATTTCCAGAAAGAAGTATGGGAAATCCTCTGCACCATCCCATACGGACAAACCACCACCTATGGACAGATTGCAAAACAGCTTGCTCAAAAAAGGGGTTTAAGCCATATGTCTGCACAGGCAGTCGGCGGAGCTGTTGGGCACAATGAAATTTCCATTCTGGTTCCCTGTCACCGGGTTGTCGGGACAAACGGCAGCCTGACGGGATATGCCGGAGGGCTTGAGAAAAAAATCCAGCTATTGCGTTTGGAAAAGGTAGATATGCAGCGGTTTTTCCTTCCCAAGAAAGGAACTGCACTCTAACCCCTCTCCATCCCGTAGAAGGCAAACCGAAAAACGGTACAGCTTATGCTGTACCGTTTTCCTTAAAGTTGTTTTATTCTATTTTAATACTCTCTGTTATCCAGCGCTTTACCGCAGATACGTCACATCGTCTTCCCTGCGGGGTTTGGATGGTGCCGGCTCTTCTGCGGCATAGCCCACTGTAACACATGCCAGAGGCTCATATCCCTGCGGGATTTGCAGCAGCTTTTGAATCTCCGGACGGTGAATCCCCAACGCCGCCCCAATATAGCAGGTACCTATCCCGTACGCCTG